>CAXNHL010000117.1:0-4440 GCA_964202105.1 Opitutales bacterium
CGCATCGACCTCCTGGTGCCTTCGGAGAAAGATAAGCGCCATGGCCAGGCCGTCGCGGCCGCCTCCCTCCCTTCCCTCCGCCGATGATCACGCTCAACCCGCGCGCCCGCCTCATGATCCCGGACGGGCTCGCCGCCCCGGAAGCCCTCAGTCGGACCACCCACCTTGGCATCGGCGCCCACCAGGACGACCTGGAGTTCATGGCCTTCCATGGCATCCTCGCCTGTTACGACCAGAAGGATCGCTGGTTCGGTGGAGTGACGATCACCGACGGGCGCGGAAGCTCCCGCGCCGGCAAGTTCCAGGATTGGACCGACGACCAGATCGCCGCGGAACGCATCCGTGAGCAGGACGCCGCCGCGGTGATCGGCCAATACGGCTTCATGGCCCAACTCGGCCATCCGAGCAAATCGGTGCGTGACGCCCGCGAGACGGTCGTCCGCGATGACCTCTTCCGCATCCTCGAGGCCAGCCGACCGGAGGTCGTCTATCTCCATAACCTCGCCGATAAACATGACACGCATGTCGGTTGCGCCCTCCGTTGCCTGGAAGCGCTCCGCCGTCTGCCCAAGGCCGACCGTCCGCAAAAAGTCTACGGCTGTGAAGTCTGGCGTGATCTCGACTGGCTGGTGGACTCCGAGAAGACCCCGATGCCCGTCTCGGCCCGGCCGGAGCTCGCCCGTGCCCTGAACGAAGTCTTCGCGACGCAGATCGCCGGCGGGAAACGCTACGATCTCGCCGTCATCGGCCGCCGCACGGCCAATGCGACCTTCAGCCAGGCGCATGCGACCGACCAAGAGTCCGCCATGCAATGGGCGATGGACCTCACCCCTTTGGTCCAAGACGAGTCGCTCGACCCGATCGCCTACACGACCGGCTTCATCGACCGACTGAAGACCGACGTCACCAACCGCCTCCGCCAATCCCTCTGACATGAAACCCACCCTCCTCGTCCTCGCCGCCGGTATGGGCAGCCGCTACGGCGGACTCAAGCAGATCGACCCGATGGGCCCCTCGGGCGAGACCATCCTCGACTACTCCGTCTTCGACGCCCTGCGCGCCGGCTTCGGCAAGGTGGTCTTCATCATCCGTCCGGACTTCGAAAAGGATTTCCGCGAACGGATCGCCGCGAAATTCGCCGGACGGATCGACGTCGGCTTCGCCTTCCAGACCATCGATCAGCTGCCGGCCGGATTCTCCGTACCCGCCGGCCGCGAGAAGCCCTGGGGCACGACGCACGCCATCCTCTGCGCCCGCGACGCCGTCGACGCGCCTTTCGCCGTCATCAACGCCGACGACTTCTACGGCCAGGACTCCTACGCGGTCCTCGGCCGTCACCTGCAAAACCTCGACGTGCGCTCCACCGACTACTCGATGGTCGGCTTCACGCTCAAGCATACGCTCTCCGAACACGGCACCGTCGCCCGGGGCGTCTGCCAGACCGATGCGTCCGGCCGCCTCACTGACATCCAGGAGCTGACCAAGATCTCCAAACTGCCCAGCGGCGCCGAGCATCGCGGTGAGGACGGGTCCGTCGTCAGCCTGACGGGCGAAGAGCCGGTCTCGATGAACATGTGGGGCTTCACGCCCGCCATCTTCACGCAGCTTGCCGCTGACTTCGACGCCTTCCTCCGTGCCAAGGGCACGGAGATGAAGAGCGAAGCCTATATCCCGATGTCCGTCGGCAATCTGATCCGCGCCGGTCAGGCCACCTGCCAGGTCCTGCGGACCGATTCCGCCTGGTTCGGCGTCACCTACCGCGAAGACAAGCCGATCGTGCAGGCCAGCATCCTTCGTCAGGTGCAGTCCGGCTCCTATCCGGCGTCACTCTGGTCCTGACATGGCCGCCACCGCCGCCGAAGCCCTCATCGTCGCCGCTGAATTCGCTTTCGGCGGACGCATCCTTTCGGCGGCACCTTACGGCAGCGGACACATCAATGACACCTTCCTGACCTTGGTCGAGTCGGCCGGCGATCCGCGACGCTTCATCCTCCAGCGTATCAATCATCAGGTCTTCAAGCAGCCCGACCTGCTCATGGAAAACGTGGCGCGGGTCTGCGCCCACGCGCACGCCAAGCTCGGCGCCGCCGGCGCGTCCGACGCCCATCGACGCGCTCTCCGGCTCATCCCGACCCATCAAGACAAAGCCTGGCATGTCGATCCCAGCGGCAACCGCTGGCGTTGCTACGATTTCATCGAAGGCGCCACCGGGCACGACGTGGTCCGCTCACCCGCCCAGGCGGAAGCCGCCGCTAAGGCCTTCGGCGCCTTCCAAGCCCTGCTCGCCGATCTGCCGGGAGAACGTCTCCACGAGACGATCCCAGACTTTCACCACACCCCTTCCCGCTTCGCGCGCTTCCAAGCCGCCCTGGCCAAGGACAGCCATGGCCGGGCCGCCGCCGCCGGGCCCGAGATCGCCTTCGCCCTCGCCCGCGCCAGCGAGGTCAGCGTGGTCGTGGAGGCGCTCCGCGATGGTTCGCTGCCCGAACGTGTCACGCACAACGATACCAAACTGAACAACGTGCTCCTCGATGACATCACCCAGGAAGGCGTCTGCGTCATCGATCTGGACACGGTGATGCCTGGCTCGGCTCTCTACGACTTCGGCGACCTGGTGCGCACCTCGACCTCGCCTGCCGCCGAAGACGAGACGGACCTTTCCCTGGTCCGCCTGCAGCTCCCGATGTTCTCAGCCTTGGTCCGCGGCTACCTCGCCACCGCCCGCGGCTTCCTGACGCCGCGCGAAAAGGAACTTCTGCCCTTCGCCGGTAAGCTCATCACCTTCGAGATCGGCCTGCGCTTCCTGACCGACTGGCTCGAAGGTGACACCTACTTCAAGATCAAGCGCCCCACGCACAACCTCGACCGCTGCCGCACCCAGTTCAAACTGGTCGCCTCGATCGAAGACCAGCTGCCCGCCATGCGGGAGATCGTCGAACAAGCATGAGCAAGCGCGTCCTCATCACCGGCGGCGCCGGCTTCATCGGCTCCCACCTGGTCCGACATTTCGCCGACCAGGCCCAGGTCACCGTCCTCGATGACCTGCGGAGCGGTTACGCCCATAATCTGGACGGGGTCGCCTGTCGCTTTGTCCGCGGTTCCATCCTCGACGCCCGGGCCTTGCGCGAAGCGATGGCTGACGCCGAAGAGGTCTACCACCTCGCCGCCATGATCTCGGTGCCAGAATCCGTCGCCAAGCCCTCGGAATGCGCCGAACTGAACACCGAGGGCACACGTCGCGTACTCGACGCCGCCGTGACCGCGGGAGCCCGTAAGGTCGTCCTCGCCTCCTCCGCCGCCATCTACGGCGACAATCCGACCGTACCCAAACTCGAGAGCATGACGCCCGAGCCGAAGTCACCTTACGCGGAAACCAAGCTCGCCGGCGAACGCCTCCTCGAAGCCTACCGCCAGACCCACGGCCTCGGTACGACCTCCCTGCGCTTCTTCAACGTTTTCGGCCCCCGGCAGGATCCGCGCTCGGCCTACGCCGCCGCCGTGCCGATCTTCATCGCCAAGGCTCTCCGCGACGAACCCATCGGCATCCATGGCGACGGCGGTCAGACCCGCGATTTCGTGCACGTGACGGACATCGTCGGCGCGCTCGCCTACGCCGGTGCCATAGCCGACATGGCCGGCACCTACAATGTCGGCTATGGCCGCAGCCAATCCATCCTCGAACTAGCGCAGGAGATCCTGCGACTCACCGGCTCGAAGTCGGCCATCGAACACCTGGCTCCACGGGCCGGCGATGTCCGCCACTCTCTGGCTTCGACGGAACGCCTGCTCTCCGCGGGTTGGAAACCTAAGTCATCGGTCCAGGCCGGTTTGGCCGAGACGGTGGACTTCTATCGTCAGCTCAAGGCGTGACGACCAACGTCGCGCGCAGGAGCTCGTCCTGACCGTCGTTGAGGTTCAACCAGAAGTCGTAAGTACCCGGAGCCGGCAACCGTAGGCGGAAAGCCAGCGTCGGATTATCCGCGTATTCGCCGCCCTCGAGGGTCGGATGCATATGCGCGTAGCCCGCTTCGGGCCGATCGACCGAGAAGACGACCGCATGGCCCAGCGAGCCCATGATGGGCTTGAGTCGAAGGGTCTTACCCGCGGGCCCGGCCAGCTGCAGGCGAATCATTGCCGAAGATCCGGTCTGGGTGGTCGAAGCGGTCAGTTCCACGATGCGGTTACGGGCCGGGGGGACGGACTGCGGCGAAGCCCCCGCCGACGCCAAGACATCGGCTTGGGCGAGCATGGTTCGCGAGGTGCGGACGTCGGTGAAATCCACGTAAGCCCGGAGAGGCACGCCCTTCAGATGAGCGGGCAGCTCGAATCGCCAGGAACCGTCGGCGGCAGGCTGGGGATGCACATGGGCGTAAGCCCTTTCCCCGCCGAGCTGACGCAGATGGAGGTGTACCCGCTGCGTATGGGATACGGCCACCTCGT
>CAXNHL010000118.1:0-4417 GCA_964202105.1 Opitutales bacterium
TTGGCCGTGACCGCCTCCCCGGCGTCCGCCGCCGATACGCGCCTCTTCGAGATGCGCGTGTACTACGCCGCCGAAGGCAAGCTCGACGCCCTCAACGCTCGCTTCCGCGACCACACCCTCAAGTTGTTCACCAAGCATGGCATGACCAACCTCGGTTACTTCGTCCCGACGAAGAATACCGACAACAAGTTGGTCTACTTCCTGGCTTACGCCGATCGCGCCGCCCGCGACGCCTCCTGGAAAGCTTTCGGCGCCGACCCGGCCTGGAAGTCCGCCCAGAAGGCCTCTGAGGTCAACGGCAAGCTGATCACGAAGGTGGAATCCGCTTTCCTGACGGCGACGGATTATGCCGTGCTGGCCGAGGCGAAGTCCTACGGCAAAGGCGTCTTCGAACTCCGCACCTACACGACCGAAGCGGGTCGCCTGGAGAACCTGAACTCCCGCTTCCGCGATCACACGCTGAAGCTGTTCGAGAAGCATGGCATGACGAACATGACCTACTGGAATCTCGCCGCCGACCAGAAGGGCGCGAAGAACTCCTATGTCGCGAGCAATACTCTCATCTACCTGCTCCACCATCAGAGCGAAGAAGCCGCCAAGGCCAGCTTCGACGCCTTCCGCGCCGATCCGACTTGGGTCGCCGCCAAGGAAGCCTCTGAGAAGAAGGCCGGCGGCTCGCTCACGATCGCTCAGCCCAACGGCGTGAAGTCGGAGTTCTTCGTTCCGACCGATTACTCTCCGGTCCAGTAAGCCGAGGCCCAGCCTTCCGCGAAGCCCCTTACCCGAGGGGCTTTTTTGTGCCACGTTCGCCGAATGGTGAACGCTGGTAGGGGCGGGGCTACGTCACGCCCTGGGCACGGCGTAGCCATGCCCCTACCCTTCGGCCACCTTACGGCGGCCCGTAAAACTTCTATTCGACCTCTTCCGGCTTGCCCGCAATCTAACCCCATGGATTCCCCCGCATCCTCTCGCCGACGCTTCCTCTCCTCCTCTCTGCTCGGCCTCGGCGCCTTGGGTGCTGTGACCAAACTCGACGCTGCTTCGTCCGCAGCGACCTTCACCGAGCCTGCCCGCGAACTCACGGTCGACGACTGGGCGGACGTCATCGTCTGCGGTGCCGGACCGGCCGGGGTCACGGCCGCTATTTCCGCCGCCCGGGCGGGAGCAAAGGTTCGGCTGCTTGAGACGCACGGATCGCTCGGGGGCGTCTGGACGTCCTCGCTCTTGGGCTACCTGCTGGATTTCGATAAGCCCGGCTTCAATCAGGAATTGGTGCGTCGTCTGCGCGAGCGCGACGCGATCAACGGCCGTGGGGTGAACGATATCTCCTATCACCCGGAAGAGATGAAGCTGCTGCTCGAAGAGCTCTGCCTCGCCGCCGGCGTGAAAGTCCACCTGCACACCCGGGTCGCTTCGGTGATCAAGGATGGACGCAGAGTCGTCGGCGTCATCACGGAATCCAAGTCCGGACGTCAGGCCTGGCGGGGCCGGACGCTCATCGATACGACCGGCGACGGCGATGTCGGCGCACTCGCCGGTAATAGCTTTGAGCTCGGGGTCGACAACGCCTGCCCTTGCCAGCCGATGAGCATGTGCGCCCTGCTGACCTGTGATGATGTCGCCGCCCTCAACGCCTACGTGCGCTTCGGTGACGGCTACGAGAATCCTGACCGCTACGGCCATAAGAAGCGGTTGCTGGCCGAGCTGCGTCGGGCCGGCACGGACCCCAGCTACCAAGCGCCCACTTTCTTTCCGGTCCGCGGGAACCTCATCCTCGCGATGCTCAATCACGAGTATGGCGTGAATGCGACCGACGCTGAAGCCGTGACCGCGGCGACCTTACGAGCCAGGGCCGAAGTGAATTCCCTGGTCCGTGCCCTTCGTTCCCTCGGCGGCCCCTGGAAGGGCATGCAAGTCGTCGCGACCGCCGAGCAGATCGGCGTGCGGGATGGCCGCCGTCTGGCGGGCCGCTACACCGTGGTCAAGAACGACGTCGCCAACGGAGCCAGACACGATGACGCCGTCGTGCGGGCCACGTTCTCGGTCGACGTGCACGCGCTGACCAAGGACAAATCCGCTTATTCCAGCATGGGCGTGAAGGTGAAGCCTTACGACATCCCCCTACGCGCTCTCATCGCCAAAGATGTCGACGGCCTCATGATGGCTGGCCGTTGCATCAGCGGAGATTTCATCGCCCACGCGTCCTATCGCGTTACCGGTAACGCGGTCGCCATGGGCGAAGCCGCCGGGGTCACCAGCGCCCTCGCCGCCTCGTCCAAGCGCGCCCCGCACGAGGTCTCCTGGTCAGAAGCCTCCGCCCTGCTCCCCAAGGTCCGCCAGGGGTAATAGATCGTTCGCGAATGGTGAACGAAGGTAGGGGCGGGGCTACGCCACGCCCTGGCACAACCTACCCCTACCCCAACCCCTGCCCCTACCCCTCGAGGGCTCCGCCCTCGTTAAGCCTTCCCCGGAATCGTCGGGACTTCGGCGGGCAGCTTGACGGTGCCCTTCTCGAAATCGAGCGGTCCGACCGAAGCCTTGAGATTATAGAACGGGGACTTCTCGTGCTTGAGCAGGTCGTCGAACTTCACCATCTCGCCGGTGTAGGCGGAGATACGACCCATGATGACGGCGAGATTGGTCTCGGCGATCTGGCGGGCGTCGTTCAGCGGCTTGCCGTTGAAGGCGCCCCGGATGAGGTCGACATGCTCCTGGACCATGGAGTCGTCGGTATCGAGTTTGATGGCCGGGATATCGACCTGTTTCTGGCCGAACATCTTGCCGGCGCCGAAACAGGAACCGTTCGCCCCCGTGAAGAACTCGCCGACGCGACCGGTGGTGCCGGTGATCTGGCGGCACTGGCTGTGAATGCGGACGCCGTCGCCGAAGTCGTAGTCGACGCTGAAGAAGTCGAACATATTACCGGTCTCGCGACGGGCACGACCGCCGAAACCGAGGGCGCTGACCGGCGTGCGGCCGAGGAACCAGATGGCGACGTCGACGTTATGGATGTGCTGCTCGACGATATGGTCGCCGGAAAGCTCGGTGAAGTTGAGCCAGTTGCGGTTCATGTAATCGGCATCGGTATCGTCCTTGTCCCGACGACGGATCCACGGCACGGTGCCGTTCCATTGGACGACCCCGCCGCGGAGCGCGCCGATGGCGCCGGCGTCGATGAGGGCCTTGTTCTTCATGTATGAGGCGTCATGACGACGCTGGGTGCCGGCGACGACCGCGAGACCCTTCTTCTTGGCCTCTTCGCCGGTGGCGATGATAGCGCGGGCACCGACCGGGTCGACGGCGACGGGCTTCTCGACGAAGCAATGCTTACCGGCGGCGACGGCCGCGGCGAAGTGCACGGGACGGAAAGCCGGCGGGGTCGCCATGAGCACGAAGGCGCAGTCGGTGGCCATGACTTTCTGGTAGGCGTCGTAGCCGATGAAGATCTTGTTCGCGGGAAGCTTGTAAGTGTCGTTCAGGCGCTTGGCACGGTCCTCGAAAGCATCAGCCAAGGCGACGACCTCGGCTTCGGCGCCGAGCAGTTTGCAGGCCGCAATGAATTGGCCGAGGGCGCCAGTGCCGCGGCCGCCGCAACCGATCAGGGCGACTTTGATCTTGGAAGGGACCGACTGGCCGCGCAGGACGGCCGGGGCGGCGGCCAAGGCGAGACCGCCGATGGCCAGGGTGGAGACGAAATCGCGACGTTGGATGGGGTGTTCCATGATTTGAGATTGTGGGGTCTGCCGAAGGCTCACAAAGGTTTTCTTTCCGCTGCCTGATGTTCGCCAAACCGCCGAGAAACGTCCTCCTCTGGGTCGCCATCCTCGCCTTGGTTTCCTTGGTCGTCGGCGCCGCGGGGGCTGGCTTCCTGCATGCCCTGGAGGCGGTAACGGCGCTCTATCGCTCAACCCCATGGTTGCTCGTCTCTTTGCCCTTCATCGGGCTGCTCACGGTCTGGCTCTACAAGGGCCCACTGAAAGCTTCTGCCGAGGGCGTGAAGACCCTGATCGCCCAGATCAAGGATCCGACCAGCCCCCTGCCTGCCGCCATGGGTCCCTCCATCATCGGCACTACCCTGCTCTCGCACCTCGGCGGCGCCTCGGTGGGTCGCGAGGGCACGGCTCTCCAGATGGGCGGAGCCATCGCCGACCAAGGCTCGCGTTGGATTGACCTGAACGAATCCGAACGACGCACCTTGATCCTCTGCGGGGTTTCAGCTGGCTTTGCGACCGTCTTCGGCACACCGATTGCCGCGGCGATTTTCGCCTTGGAGTTCGTGCGCCAACGCAGCTGGGCTATCGTGCCATGCCTAGCCACGGCGTTCTTGGCGGACTTCGTCGGACGTAAGATCTTCTTCGCCACTCACGCCGACTACAAGCTACCCCTCCCGGCGGTCTACGACTTTATGGGGCTGGGT
>CAXNHL010000119.1:0-4336 GCA_964202105.1 Opitutales bacterium
GATTGAAACCAGTCGACGCAAAGGCTGTCTGTAAATCACCCCAAGGTAGTATTCTACAACCTGCCCATCGCCCCCGACCATTCCTCGGCCGGGCTTCCCCTGTTAAAATCTCCCCATGCCCCGGATCAGCCCCCTCCTCGCCGCGCTCCTCGTCGCCCTGCCCGCCTTCGGCGCCAAGGTGGACTACAACGAGGACGTCCGCCCGATCCTGTCCGAGAACTGCTTCTACTGCCACGGCCCCGACGGCAACAAGCGAAAGGCCAAGCTCCGCCTCGACGTCCGCGACGCCGCGTTGGAGAAGAAAGCCTTCGTGCCCGGCGACGCCGGAGCGAGCGAGCTCATCAAACGTCTGGCGTCGACCGACTCCGACGAGGTGATGCCGCCGCCGGATTCGCACCGCACCCTGACCGCCGCGCAGAAGGAAATCCTGAAGCGCTGGATCGCCGAGGGCGCCGAGTATAAGGAGCACTGGGCTTTCGTGACCCCGAGCCGTCCCGCCCTGCCCGCCAACGGCGAGGCCAACCCCGTCGATGCCTTCATCGTCGCGAAACTCACCCAAGCCGGCCTCACCCTTTCCCCCGAAGCCCCGAAGGCCACGTTGCTCCGCCGCCTGTCGCTCGACCTCACCGGGCTGCCGCCCACGCCCGAGGAGACCGCCGCCTTCCTCGCGGACCAGAACCCCGACGCCTACGCGAAGCAGGTCGACCGCTTGATGGCCTCGCCGCACTACGGCGAACGGATGGTACTGCCCTGGCTCGACGCCTCGCGTTACGCGGACAGCAACGGCTTCCAGCAGGACGGCGACACCTTCCAGTGGATCTGGCGCGACTGGCTGGTGAAGAACCTCAACGCCGACAAGCCCTTCGATCAGCTCAGCACCGAGATGCTCGCGGGCGATCTGCTCCCGAACGCGACCCCCGACCAGAAGATCGCCACGGCCTTCAACCGGAATCACATCCTCAACGGCGAAGGCGGCAACATCGCCGAGGAACAGCGCTTCGTCAGCCTCTTCGACCGCGTCGAGAGCACGACGACCACCTGGCTCGGCCTCACTGTCGCCTGCGCGCAGTGCCACGACCATAAATACGATCCGATCAGGCAGAAGGACTATTACCAGTGGCTCGATGCCTTCAACCACGTGAAGGAACGCGGCGTCCCGGGCGGAGGCCCCACGCAGACCGGCGGTCGCAGCCGCTTCCGCCTCGACACTACCGTCGTCGAAGCGCCCTCGCCCGAGCAGGCCGCTGAGCTCGCCAAGCTCCAGGCCAACTTCGACGCACTGAACAAAGACTTCGCCGCCCACCAGACCAAGGCCTTCGAAGCCTGGCTCGCCAAGCCGACCAAGGATAAGGGTATGCTGCCCAAGGAACTCGAACCGCTCCTCGCCGCGGATAAGAAGCGCGTCGCGGCGGAGACGAAGAAACTCCGCGACCACTATAACAAGAACGTCTTCACCGAAGACCGGAAGACCATCCCCGCGATAAAGAAGATCGACCAAGCCAAGGTGCTGCTCGACGGCTACCGCGGTGACGTCCTGCCGCGCGTGATGGTGATGGCCGACGATCAACCGCGTGAAACCAACATCCTCGACCGCGGAGCCTACCTCGCGAAGAAGGAGAAGGTCACCTTCGACGCGCCGGGCTTCCTGCCCCCACTGCCGAAGGATGCGCCGAAGAACCGCCTCGGCCTCGCGCAGTGGCTCTTCCGTCCCGAGCACCCGCTGACCGCCCGCGTGCAGGTCAACCGCCAGTGGCAGCACTTCTTCGGCTTCGGCATCGTGCGCACCTCCGAAGACCTCGGCGTGCAGAGCGACCGCCCCACGCACCAAGAACTGCTCGACTGGCTCTCCGTAGAATTCCGCGAGTCCGGCTGGAAGACCAAGGCCCTCCAGAAACTCATCCTCACCAGCAAGACCTACCGCCAGTCCAGCCACGTCACGAAGACGCACCTCCAGAAGGATCCTGAGAACAAGCTCCTCGCCCGCGCTCCACGCCTCCGCCTGCCGTCGATGGTGCTGCGCGACGTCGCCCTGCGCTCCAGCGGCCTGCTCAACGCCCAGGTCGGCGGTGTGCCGGTCTATCCTTACCTGCCCGACAGCCCGTGGGAGAGCCTCGCGATCACCAAGGAGCGCGACTTCACCTACCCTGCCTCACACGGCACCGACCTCTACCGCCGTTCGCTGTACACCTTCTGGCGCCGAACCATCGCGCCGGTGAACATGTTCGACAGCTCCGCCCGGCAGACCTGCCGCGTGCGGACGGCCGTGACCTCTTCGCCCCTGCACGCGCTGACGATGCTCAACGACCCGACTTGGGTCGAAGCCGCGCGCGTGCTCGCCCAGCGCGTGACGAAAGAGCAGCCGACCGACGAGGCCCGCCTGGCCCGCGCCTTCGCCCTCGTGCTCGGCCGCGCCCCGTCCGGTGCCGAACCGGCTCTGCTGGTCAAGATGCTCGCCAATCAGCGCGCCGTCTACTCCGTTGACGCCAAGGCCGCGGAAGCCCTACTCGCGCTCGGCGAGAGCAAGCGCGACGCCGCCATCCCCGCCGCCGAACACGCCGCGCTCACCGCGACCTGTCTCGCCCTTTACAACCTCGACGCCGCCATCACCCGCGACTGAACCCCATGGACTTCGAACTCTCTCCCTCCGAATGGCGCGAGCGCCTGACGCGCCGCAGCTTCCTCAACGCCGGCGTCCAGGGCATCGGCGCCGTCGCCCTCGCCTCGATCCTCGCCCGCGACCTCAAGGCCGCGCCCAAGCCCGTCGGCGCGCTCCCCGGCCTCCCGCACTTCGCGCCCAAGGCCAAGCGCATGATCTGCCTCTGGCAGGGCGGCGGCCCTTCGCACGTCGACCTCTTCGACCCCAAGCCGACGCTCGCCAAGATGGCCGGCGAAGAAATCCCCGCCAGCGTGCGCGGCGACACCCGCCTCTCCACGATGTCGAGCGGCTACGCGAAATACATCGCGACGCCGGCGCTCAAGCCCTTCAAGAAATGGGGCTCCAGCGGGATCGAGCTGAGCGAGATGCTGCCGCACCTGGGCACGATCGCCGATGAGATCTGCGTCGTCCGCTCGATGAACACCGAGGCGGTCAACCATGCGCCGGGTGTGACGTTCTTCATGACCGGCTCGCAGATCCCCGGCCGCCCTTCGATGGGCGCCTGGCTGTCTTACGGCCTCGGCACGATGAACGAGGACCTGCCCTCGTATGTCGTGATGACTTCGTCCGACGCCGCCAAGACCTGCGGTCAGTTGTTCTTCGAGCACTACTGGTCCAACGGCTTCCTGCCCGGCAAGCACCAGGGCGTACGCTTCCGTGGCGTCGGCGATCCGGTGCCCTACGTCGGCAACCCCGCCGGCGTCAGCCGTGACGCCCGTCGCACGATGCTCGACGACATGCAGGCGCTCAACCGCGCCCATTTCGGCGAGGTCGGCGACCCCGAGATCGACACCCGCATCTCGCAATACGAGATGGCCTTCCGCATGCAGGCCTCGGTGCCCGACCTGCTCGACTTCAAGAACGAGCCCAAGTCGGTGCTCGAGATGTACGGCCCCGACGTCCTCAAGCCCGGCACGTTCGCCAACAACTGCCTCATCGCCCGCCGCCTGGCCGAACGCGGCGTGCGCTTCACGCAGCTCATGCACTCGGGCTGGGATCAGCACGGCAACCTCTTCAGCGGCCAGCTCGCCCAGCAGTGCCTCGACACGGACCAGCCCAGCGCGGCCTTGGTCAAGGACCTCAAGCAGCGCGGCCTGCTCGATGACACGTTGGTCTGCTTCGGCGGCGAATTCGGCCGCACCCCGTTCGGCCAGAACGTGAAAGATGGCAAACCGCAGGGTCGCGACCACTTCGGACGGGCCTACTCCTGGTGGCTCGCCGGCGGCGGCATCAAGCCCGGCCATGTCCATGGGGCGACTGACGACTTCGGCTGGAACGTCATCAAGGACCGCGTCCATGTGCACGACATGCAGGCCACCCTGATGCACCTCTTCGGGATCAATCACGAGGGGCTGCTCTTCCGTTATCAGGGCCGCCAGTTCCGCCTGACCGACGTCGAAGGCCACGTGGCGAAGGGCATGCTGAAGCACGCCTGAGGGGCGAAACCGGCGGAGAAAGGGGCAAAGTCGGTATTTTGACCGCTTTTCCCCTTGCTCCCGCCCCATCCACCCCTTTTCTCCAAACTTCCACCCACCTTACGGCCATGACCCAGCACAACAGTTTCAAGTCCAGCGCCTCCTCCTCCGGAGCGAAGCGTAACGTCCTCAAGCGCTTCGAGCGCGTGGAACTGCTCAAGAAGCGCGGTACCGTCAAGGACCTGAAGCGCGTGACCAAGCTTCC
>CAXNHL010000120.1:0-4317 GCA_964202105.1 Opitutales bacterium
ACCTCGTTCACCGGACTCTCTCCGGTGCGGGCTGGCGCCACTTCGATCAGCGCAAGCACCGTGATCATTACTATCTGCAACACCGGGACCAGTGATGAGTAGTTCATGGCGATGAATGTATCCCTTTGACCACGGGCCGCACCTCTTAGTTCGCGATTAGGCAAAACAACCTATCATCAGGTCCGCTGATACTGGGCCTCCGACTCATAAGATTATTAATCCAAGGAGCGCTGAGTCGATGACGGCGCAGAGGACTGAATGAATGAATCCTGACCCATCATCCGTTGTCCGGTCTCCCCTTGAGTTCTGCATCCCTGCCATGGGTAGGGACGCGTCGGCGACGCGTCCGCCCCGCACACTCGGTCGCGACGCCGTCGCGCCCCTAACTGCTCCCGCCAGCCGCCACCTGGGGCCGCCACCCGCCACCCGAAACGTTGCTATCTCCCCATGTCCCCTTGTCACCATGTCCACGTGTCCCCTGTCGCGCTTCGCGCGACACAAAAAAACCCGCCACTCTCGTGACGGGTCGTTGAGGTCCCGGTTACCCGGTTCCAGAAGAGAAAGCCGATTAGGCCTTCTTTTCGGTCTTCTTCTTCTTGTCGCCCTTCTTCTTCTCTTCCTTCTTCTCTTCGCCGGCAGCGGCGACGGCGACGGAGAGAACCTTGCTCTTCACGTGCTTGTCGACGTTGACTTCGACGTTCTTACCCTTGAGGTCGGCAGCCTTGTCAGCGCCTTCGGTCTCGGGGGTGAGGGTGTAGGTGGTGTCAGAGCCGGCGACGGTCACGACGAGTTCCTTCTTTTCGGAGTCGTAGGACTTGACGGTGCCCTTGGAGGCGATCTTGGCGCCGCAACCAGCCTGAGCGGCGGCAGCGAGGGCGAGAACGGTGAGGATGCTGAGGATGTTCTTCATAGTGTGGGTTCGGGGATAGAACACCGATGCTCCCCCGAAAGTTGCGGAAGGCAAACCACAATCGGGGTTGAATCCCCATTGTCACCCAACCATCGTCCACCCATGTCCAGGTCGACCCCCCTGCTCCGCCCACTGTTAATCACCATTTTCGGGCTATTTTCCGCCATCCTGGGCGCCCACTCGATCCCCGACGTCCCTGTCCGCGGCGCCTTCCAGACCGGCGGTGAAGCCGAGATCACCATCGAAATCAACCCCCGTAACTGGGCGGACAGCCCGAAGATGGCCCTCTCCCTGGAACAGAAGGAGTTCCTGACCTACACGGACGCCCAGCGCGAAGAACTCCTTAAGAAGACCCGGGCCTGGGTGGCGACCTACCTGGAGTTCACGCTCGAGCCGATCGGCCGCGTTCAGCCTGACTTCACCTACGACTTCATCGCCGAGACGGGTAAGCCCCTCATGAAGATGGACGACGCCGTCGTCGCCCGCGGGCGCTGGAAGACGAAGATCCCCGCCGGCGTGACCGGCTGGAAAGTGCGCTCCCTGCCCGGCCACAAGGTCGCCACGGTCTTCACCAACTCCGTCGACGGCAAGGAACACCCCCGCTTCATGGTGATGTTCCCCGGTGAGACGAGCTTCACGTTCGATCTGACCGGACTGGCTGCCAAGCCCCCGACCGGCCCCACCCCCGGCAGCGTCGGCACCCATGACACCGACCGCGGCACCGGCGCCACCTTCCTCAGCTACCTCAAGCAGGGCTTCGAACACATCCTGCCCGAAGGCCTCGACCACATCCTGTTCGTCCTCGGTCTCTTCCTGCTCTGCCGCGCCTGGAAGCCGATCCTGATCCAGGTCACGACCTTCACGGCCGCCCACACGATCACCCTCGCGCTGGCCACCCTGGGCTACGTCTCAGCCCCGGCTGACGTTGTCGAACCGATCATCGCGGCGTCGATCGTGGTCATCGCCCTGGAAAACATCTTCCGCCCGACCTACGGCAAGTTCCGCCTCCTGATGGTCTTCGCCTTCGGCCTGATCCACGGCCTTGGCTTCGCCCAACGCCTCATCGACGAGCGTATCCCCGAGGGCTCCCTCGTCAGCGCCCTGCTCGGCTTCAACGTGGGCGTCGAACTAGGCCAGCTGGCCGTCATCGGGCTGGCCGTCGCCGCCACCTTCTGGCTCAAGGATGAAGAGAAGTATCGCCGCTGGGTCGTCATCCCCGCCTCCGCCCTGATCGCCCTCGCCGGCATCGCTTGGGCCTACCAGCGCCTTTCCTGAGGTAGGGTCGGGACCGCGTCACGACATAGGCGTATCTCTGCCTCGGGTAGGGATGACCGGCCCGGTCATCCTTGCATCAAGGCAGGGTCAGCACTGCGTGCTGCCCTAGTTGCCCTTCCAATTGATGACCGCGTCGATGGCAGATGACTGCATCGACGACCCAGCCAACTAACCGGTCTCCCCATGGTGCCCCCTTTGAGTTACGCCCCTCCCCTAAACTCAATACTCCATACTCTATACTCTCAAATAATCCCTCAGGATTATTTGAGCTCCCCCATCATCTCTACCAAATTCCTGACAACAATCTCCGAAGCATCCTTCTGCACCGTATTCGTTCCCAACCAGGTCTCGTAACCGCCGAGCTCATGCTGGGCCGGCGTCGGCAGATAACCGTGTCGGCCGTTACCGAGTCCGACCACGATCGTCCGGCCAAAGGGACTCTTCTTCTTCAACTCCAAGCCGGTCTCGGCAAAGGTCTCGAAGGGTACGGCGCAAAGGACGATATCGCCGATCTTGATCGCCTGGATGATGATATCGAGGGTCTCTTCGGGACGATCCGCCGCCGCGATCGTCGAGCCGGCGTAGTTCTTGGCCAAAGCCGGCAGCCGCGCGATCGCGTCCTTGTCCTTGATCGCCAGGATGGCCTTGGCGTAAAGGACCTGCTCCTTGGTCGGCTTGCGGTATTTGAGCGTCAGGGTACGCTGCCGCATGCCGAGCACGACATCCCCCTGGTGCTTGCCAATCTCCTGATAGGCCTTCCACGAGGCGTCAGCTGCCTCGCTGGCGACCAGCCTGATCTGCTCGAACGGCTCGCGCGGGGGACGCGTCACCCCGAACGGGATATTGTTGATGTCTCCGGAGGTGCCGTTCGACATCGCGGCGACGAAATCAGCTCCCGCCCGAAGCCGCGAAGGCATGACGCGGGCAAACTCGCCGTAATAGTCGGCGGAGACCTGGCCAGCCGGCGACCCGCCAACGTAATGCAGGGAGTAGTTAGCGAATAAGGCCAAGGGCTTCCGCTTCGCATCTTGGACCGACAAGATGCTGATATCTGGGTCCGTCGGGCCCGCCGGCCGATCGATGACGTCAGGCGAGGTCCCGGGATTCATCTTCACCTTATCCATCTCGCCGAAGGGGTTAAGCGGCATTTTGCCCGGCTTCAGGTACCAGCGACGGTTGAACACCTCGCTCGGCAAAGGCTGCGCGGCCGCCCCGACCAACGCCGGACGTAGCTGCCCATGGGCCTTGATGATGGACTGGGAGATGCCGTCCAGGATCACCTGCCGGTAGGCGTTGGCCTTAGCCTGACGGTCCGAAAGCTTCGGGCCGCCGGGAACCTCGACGACAAACTCGTCGGCGGCGCTGACCCCGGTATGCGTATGGGTGGCGGAGACTAACATGTTCTCCACAGGGATACCGGTGGCCTTGGACGCGATCTCTTTGGCCTCCGCGGTGACCTTGCGCGGGACACTCAGGTGGTCGATGACGACCCAGACGACCTTGGTCTTCCCATCATCCAGGACCAAAGCGCGCGCGTTCAGCGGGTCATGGACCCCCGTTGCCATGTTAGCGCTGTGCCCGCCCGGCATGTTCACCGGAAACTGAGTTGGCGTGATATCCACTACCGCCGCCCCGGCCTTCAAGGGAGCCGCCGAAAGCTCGGCAACCATGGAAACGACCAATAAACAAGCCAGGATGGGGGAACGCATAGGTCAGGGGTATGCCCAACATCCTGCCTCCCCTCTCCACCCTTTCAACCCCACATGCATTGCCTCGAGGTAGGGTCAGCACTGCGTGCTGACCCTAGTCGCCCCGGGTAGGGATGACCGACCCGGCCATCCTTGTCTGTAGGTACGGACAGCACCACGTGCTGTCCTAATTTCATCCGGCAGGGTTGATCGCCCACGAGTCCTCCTGCCACCGAGCCTCCGACCCTCGCTCCCACCCCGTGCCCCCGTGTCACCTTGCCAGCAGGTCCCCTCGCGACAGCGTCGCGCGCCCCCTCGCGGCTCCGCCGCACCTCCATTCGCCCGCCTAATGCTCCGCCCTCCGTAGTCATATTTTACTTATGCCTTCTGGACCGGCCCCGCGCCCCTTGCGCCCACCGCGCGGAAATGTCAGTCTAGAACTTT
>CAXNHL010000121.1:0-4311 GCA_964202105.1 Opitutales bacterium
TGGCGCGAGCTTCTTCGATCGCCTTGAAGACGGATTCGAGGGAGGCATCAGCCTTGAGGACGGCGGCCTTGGTGGCTTCCATCACGGCGCGGCCGGCGGCCTGCTTTTCTTCCGGGGTCTTGGCTTCGCCAGCCTTGGCCTTGGCGGCCTTCACGGCTTCATCGCCCTGGGCAGCCTTCTGGGCTTCCATGAACTTCTTCCAGGTGGCTTCGTCGACGGATTCCGGGCGCTGCGGGCCCTGCTGCTTCTTGCCGCCCTTGTCGCCCTTGCCTTCGCCCTTCTTGGCGGGGGCGTCGCCCTTGGGGGCGTCGGGCTTGGGGGCGTCCTGAGCGAGGAGGCCGGCCGAGGTGATCAGGGCCAGGAGGAGTGCGAGTTTGATCTTCATGATATATATGGGGGTGCGATGATGAAACCCCGCCTCCGGGGGCGAGTTGCAGGATTTAAATTTAAAATATGACACGCCGACGGCGTGCGGGCGGCCTTAATCGGGGCTTAAGGTAAGCCCCCGCCGATGACTCCGCTCCTCGTCCACCTCCCGCACGACGCCACGGCCATCCCGCCCGACGCGCAGGCCGATTTCCTGCTGTCCGCGGAGGAGCTGCGGGCGGAATGCCTCCGGCTGACCGACCGGCATACCGCCGCGCTGTATACCGATGGGCTCGAGCCCGCCGACTTCTTGCGCGCCGAGGTCTCGCGCCTCGTCGTGGACACGGAACGTTTCGCCGACGACGCGCAGGAGCCTTGCGCGAAGGTGGGCATGGGCGCGACGTACGTCCGCACCGCCGATGGTCGGCCGCTCCGCACGCTCACGCCGGAACGTCGCGCGGAGCTGATGGCGGCTTACTACTGGCCGCATCATCGTGCGCTCGATGAAGCCGCGGTCGCGCGGCTGGCCCGCTTCGATCGCTGCGTGATCCTCGACGCACATTCCTATCCCACTGGCCCTCTGCCCACGCAGCTCGCCTTCGGCCCGTCGCCCGAGATCGGCATCGGTACGCAGCCGGGACACACGCCGCCGGCCCTGCGCGATCTCGCCGCCGATTTCTTCCGCGCGCACGGGTACTCGGTCGGCGTCGACGTACCGTTCAGCGGGTCGATGGTCCCGAACGCCTGCTTCGGCTGCGACCCCCGCCTCTGGTCGGTGATGATCGAAGTGCGCCGCGACCTTTACATGGACGAAGCCACGGGCGAGCGGCATGCGGGCTTCGCACGCACGCAGGCGGTGCTGACGGACTTCCGCGCGGAGCTGCTCCGGCTGGCGGCTACTTGACGCCGGGTTCGCGCGCCGACTGTTCGACCTCGGCGCGGAGCAGGCTCATCGCTTCGCTCCACATCGCCTGCATGCGCGGCAGCTGCGCTGCCTTGGCGGCTTCGTCCTGCGTCTTCCAAGCGGCTTCGACCTCTTTCCACTCGGCGACGAGGGCCTTCGTCTTCGGGTCTTCGCCCCAGCGTTTCGCGGCGGCATCGAAGACCTGCGGGTGCATGAACTTAAGTTCCTGGATGGTGCCGAGTCCTTCGCGGATGATGTTCTCGCGACGCGCGTCCGGTGGGCGGCTGTCGACGGAGATGTCTTCTTGGGCGGAGGGAATGAGCCCGTTGGCGCTCCGTGGCGCACCGACCGGTCTGGCGGCGCCGGGCTTGGTCACGACGTCGGAGCGGGCAGGCCGAGCCGAAGGCTTGGGCTCGTCGGCCGTCTGGAAGAACCACCAACCGAGCGCCAGGACACCGAGCGCAAGCAAGCTCAACAGGACCGGTCGGCGCAAGGGGGAGTTCATCACGGCGCAAGGGCTGGCTTATTCGAACGTCACCGGCGCGGCGGGGGCCGGGGCCGCGGGGGCGGCGGCGGGAGCGGGGCCGTTGGCGTCCCGGACGACACCGGGACCGGTGACCGTGACGGTGGGCTGGTTAGAGGGGGGCGCGCCGGCGGCGGCCTGCTTGAGCATGCCGAGCCCGCGGGTGCGGATCGTGGAGAGCTCGTCCATGATGGCCTGCTTCTGGTCGTCGCTCGCGGAGCGATACTGGTTCTCCAGTTCGCGCATGCGGCCGAAGTTGGCGCGGAATTCATCGTTGGCCATCGCCGCGCGGAAGGCGTCGCCGATCTTCTGGCGGTCACCGCCGAACATGTCGTCGACCGCTTTCTTGCCGTCGTCGCGCCAGGTGGCGAATTTCGCGTCGAGCTCGGCGACGGGCTTGGACTGCTTCACGAGGTCCTTCTCTTCGACTTCGGTGCCGACGTCGTCCTTGCGGCTGAGGTTGAGGGCCTTCGCGGCACGGGGCTTGCCGGTCTCGGTCGTGAGCTTGCTCACCGGCGAGCCGGAACGTTTGGCGGTGCTCTTCACCACCTTGCCTTCGTCGCCTTGGGTCCATTCGTAAGCGGCGTAGGCGCCATAGCCCAGCAGGGCCAGGGCGAGGATCGCGTAGAGTCGGTTCAGGTTCATGGGAGGGGGGTTACGAGATATAACTCCGGAGAGAAGGCGAAGTTACCAAGGGGGTGGGTCCGGTATCGCCCGGCTCAGGAAAACAGCAGCCGAAGCCACGTTTTTGAGTAGGGGAGGGCCATATGGTCGAGCCGGGCGGCCAGGAAGGCCGCCTCGATCTCCTTCTCAGGATGGCCGTCGAGCAGCTTGGCGCCTTCGAGTTCGCGACGCCCGCGGCGGGCGGCGTCCTGGACGTGCGTGTGCTTGAGCAGGTGGCCGATGGCGATGGCGATCGCGACGAAGGCGAAGCCGATCACCGCCCAAGGACGGCCTTTGCTGGCGATGAGCAGGAGGGGCAGGAGGATCGGCCAGGCGTTGCCCCAGAGGATCATGAAGGAATCCCACGACGCCAGTCCGCCGAGCTTGCGGTCGCGGTGCTGGAGCGCGTGCCCCGCGAGGCGCGCGGCCCGGGCCACGTCGAAGAGACGTTTGCCGGAGTATACCCCGCTCGAAAGTTTGATCGCGGGTTCGAAGGCCGAATAGAAATCGGTCACCGCGAGCGAACTCTCATCGACGTCGACCTGCGGGACTTCGCCTCGGAGGAGCACGATACGGGCGGCCTGGGCGCCGGAGACGCCGCGGACGAGCAGGATGCGGCCATATTTCTTTTCCAGGCTCCGGACGCGCCGCCAGGCGAACCACGGTAGCCCGAGGGCGCAGAGGCCGGCCAAGGCGAAGAGCAGGAGGATCTTGAACTCGAGATGCATGGCCTACCTCGACCCTGCCGATTCCCGGGTTCCCATCAAGGACTACCTAGGTTCCGGCCGCATATGGGGAATAAGCCGGGGTGGATTCTGCGGGGGAGGCGCGGCGCTTCGTTGACCCGCGGGCTCTCCTCCGATTGGCTGACCGTCGATGAATCCCGATCTCGTCAGAAACTACCTGACCGGCCTCCAGGATCGCCTGTGCGCGACGATCGAGGCCGTGGACGGCCAGGCCAAGTTCATCACCGACGAATGGCAGCGCACCGAAGGCGGCGGCGGCCGTACGCGCGTCATCGCCGGCGGCGCGGTCATCGAGAAGGGCGGGGTGGCTTTCTCGGACGTCCGCGGTCACGCCTTGCCTCCTTCCGCCACGCTCGCCCGCCCGGAACTCGCGGGCAAGGGCTTCCGTGCCATGGGCGTCTCGGTCGTCCAGCATCCGCTCAATCCCTATTGCCCGACCTCGCACATGAACGTGCGTTTCTTCTGCACCGACGGACCGGATCCAGTCTGGTGGTTCGGCGGCGGCTTCGACCTGACGCCTTACTACGGCTTCGATGAAGACGCGGCCTCCTGGCATCGCGCCGCGCGTGAAGCCACGGGCGCGCACCATCCGAAGTTCAAGACTTGGTGCGACGACTACTTCCTCCTCAAGCACCGCCAGGAGCAGCGCGGGGTCGGCGGCGTGTTCTTCGATGACTTCACCGAGGGCGGCTTCGAGCCGGCCTTCGCGATGATGCAGAAGGTCGGTGACGCTTTCGGACCGGCCTACGCCGAGATTCTCCGCCGCCGCAAGGACACCCCTTACGGCCAGCGGGAGCGCGACTGGCAGGAGGTCCGCCGCGGACGCTACGTCGAGTTCAACCTCGTCTTCGACCGCGGGACCATCTTCGGCCTGCAGTCCGGCGGCCGCACCGAATCGATCCTGATGTCCCTCCCGCCCCGCGTGCAGTGGCGCTACGGCCACCAGCCCGCCCCCGGCAGCCCGGAAGAACGTCTGCTCTCGCATTATCTGAAGCCTCAGGATTGGCTTAAAGGGTCCTGATGAACTCCCGCGACCGCTTCCTCGCCGCCCTTCGCCGCCAGCCCCATGACCGGGCGCCGGTCTGGATCATGCGTCAGGCCGGCCGTTA
>CAXNHL010000122.1:0-4293 GCA_964202105.1 Opitutales bacterium
TCGGCGAGTACATCATCCGCGGCATCCACACCACGATCCCGGTCTGCCGCGCGATCATGAAGGACCCGGCCTTCCGCCAGGGCGGCGCGACGACGAAGTACCTCGAGGACTTCTTCGAACGCACCCCGAAGGAACTCTGGTCCGCCGCCCCGCTCACCTAAGCGGCCTCGCCGCCGACGATGAGCGCCCCGCAGCGCCCGACTCCCGCCGCCACCGCCCGCCTCAGAACGGGCGGTGATTGTTTACGCCATGCCAACCGGCTCTTCAAGTCGGCCGGCGTCGTGCACGGCCAAGGCTTCGTGAACGCCGAGGAGGAATCCCTCACGCTCATGGGCCACGCCACGGGCCTCGCCTGGGAGCAGCTCCCTGCCTGCTTCGAACGCGCCCTGACGGCCAAGGAGAAGGCCGCATTCCTCGCGCTCCTCGAACGCCGCGTCTTCGACCGCGTGCCTACCGGCTATCTCGTCGGAGAAGCCTGGCTCGGCGGCCTCCGCTTCCGCGTCGACGAACGCGTGATCATCCCGCGCTCGTATTTCGTCGAGCTCATCCCGGAGGCTATCCCGCAGTGGCTCCCGCCGGTCGCCCAGGTGACCGATGTCGCCGACATCTGCACGGGCTCGGGCTGCCTCGCCATCCTGCTCGCGAAACGCTTCCCGAAGGCGCACGTCCAAGCCACCGACCTTTCGGCGAAGGCCCTCGAAGTCGCCGCGCTCAACGTCGCCGACCACAAGCTGGCAAAACGCATCACGCTGCACGAGACGGACACGATGACCGCGCTGACCAAGGGGCCGAAGTTCGACCTGATCCTCAGCAATCCGCCTTACGAACCCGAAGGCATCTACCGACGCCTCCCCGCCGAATTCAAGAAGGAGCCGAAAAACTCATTGGTCTCCGGTAAGGACGGGCTCGATGTGATCCGTAAGCTGCTCACGCAGGCACGCGAAGCCCTGAAGCCGCACGGCATCCTCGTCATCGAAGTCGGCGGCCTCCAGAAGGCGATGCATCAGGCCTGGCCGAAGCTGCCGATCATGTGGCTCCCGACGGCCGACGGCTCCGATTGCGTCTGCCTCATCCACGCCTCGGACCTCCGCCGCGAACTGCCGTCACCAGGCGCGCGGCGCGGGCGTTGATTCGAGACGGTCCTGCGTCGGGCGCGAAAGCTTCGGGAAGAAATCCAGGCCGGTGAGTTCCTCGACGCGCCGGATGCTGACGACGTAACGGGTGAGCTCGGCGTCGCGCCACTTCTCCTCATGCGGGACGAGGTAGGCGATCGCGCGCACGCCGCCGATGGCTTCGTCGTAATCCGAGATGACCATCCAGAATGCCGTCGGCACCGGGACCCGGCCGACCTTCTTGGCGGCGGGCGACGCGAAGACCGGACCGACCTGTACCCACACCGTGCCGTAGCGCTCGACGTAACGCTTCATGACACGCTGCTCCATGTCCTTCCAGAGGCCGGCGTTGAGCGCGTGCAGCTGCGGGACGATATTGCTGAGGAGGAAAGTCTCCTTCTGCGCCTC
This sequence comes from Opitutales bacterium, assembly GCA_964202105.1. Lineage (GTDB taxonomy): Bacteria > Verrucomicrobiota > Verrucomicrobiia > Opitutales > UBA953 > UBA953. The sequence continues at coordinate 1,521 of CAXNHL010000122.1, forward strand.
TTCGCCATAGCAGACCGAGATCGCGTAGTTCGGCGCGAGGTGCCCGCGATCATAGCCTGAACGGACGTATTCCGAGGTCGTCACGCGCGCCGCGGTACGGGGATCGGACTTGAAGGACGAGGGCCGCTCGAGGTGCACGTCGCGATAAGGGAAGACCCGATAGGAAGACCAACGCGGCGCCGGCAGGCCGTCGTCATAGCCGACCGTGTACCCGCGATTCGGCAAGCGCTTGAGGCCGACGCGGTCCGTCGGCTCGCCATAAGGAGCCGTGGCCGCCGAGTCCGGCGCCGGTGCCAGGACGACGTCGCCGCGCACGGCCACGGTCTGGTCGGCCAAGCGATCCAGCGCGTCGACGACCTTGCGCGGGGTCGTGCCATCCTCGCGGACGACGTCCACCGCATCGAGGACCCGTTGTTCGATGGCGACCTTCTGCGGACGCTCCGACAGGAAATAGACGACCGCCACCACCCCGGTCGCCAGGAGGACGAGCAGGCTGACCCAGCCGAGGAATCGGAGCAGGTTCCGAATCATGTCAGCGGGTCAGGTAGTAGCACTGCCAGGCCCAGTGGACAGCGAGCAGGAGGAAGAATGTCACCCGGAGCCGACGCTCCTTACCGGGCTCGACGAAGAAGCGAAGCCGCAGCGTATCGCGTCGTAGCCAGAAGATGACGGAGTAGACCGTCCAGAGAGTCGCCGCCATGACGACGAGGAAGAAGCCGGGGTGAAACAGAAAGGCCTGCCCGATATCCAGGTGCACCAGATTACGCGCGCAGCGTGTGCCGCCGCAGCCGAGGCAAGGCAGGCCCGTCAGCCGGATGAAGACGCACTGCGGTAGCTGCAGGCCGGAAAGGAACCAACCCCATGCGAAGACCGCGCCGGAAACAAACGCCGCCGGCCAGACGAGCTCGTGATTGAGCTCGCCGGGATAGGCAGGTCGGCGGATCAGACGCAGCACCGGTCAGCGGATGGCCAGCGCGCCGAGGCCGGCGAACAAACCGCTGCAAGAACAGCAACAGCAAGCGAAGGCGACGCAGAGGAAGATGACCGAGCCGAATACCATCCACGGATCGATACGCAGGGCCCCAGCCACGGCCCGGAAGTAGAGAACGACTCCCGCCACGCCGAGAATCACCAGGGCGAGAGTATACGCCCCGGACTGCGGAGCCAGCAAAGCCGCCGGGCACAGGACTGCCCCCAGAAGCATGTGGCCAAGCATGCTCGCCACCACGGTGCGACCTAATTGGGCGGTCTTGCATGACTTCTCCCCGCATAAGCCAAGCAGCCGCAATCCTATCCATTGGAGCAGCCCAACCGCCAAATACCAAAAGGGCATCAAGACGACCCACAGCAAACTCTGGATCACCACATCCTCGAAACCCTTGGCCTGGGTCATGACCAAATAGTCTGCGAGCTTAGCATATAGCCGACCCGTCTCTCCGGGCATGCCCATCGCCAGCTGAGCCAAATCCGATCCGGCCTTACGCATGGCCTCGGCGAGCGCTTCGGCATGCACGACTCCTCCGATGATCGAAAAAACCGAGGCGGCCAAAAGGACGATCCAGATGAGCTGGAGCGTCGGGAAAAACTCCAACCTGGCTCCTTGCAGAACCACGCCGGGTTCTCGAATCAGGGAAACGAACGAGGCGTAGGCCGAAAGCGGCCGCTTGGAGATCTCCCAAGGGAAACACGTCTCAACCGGACGCGCTTCGGCCGCACCGGGCGAAGCCGGCACGCCGACGCCACGGAACTCAGGCCAGTCGCCGAGAGGCGTCCACGCGGCCATCCCTTCGCGCCAAGCTAGGTCGGAGGCATGGAAGCGACCGGAGGACAGGCCGGCAGCGATGTCCTCGGCGGCGAAGACCCCGAGCTGCTGTTGGTGACGAGCGACGTGGATCTGCATATCACTTTGATAGGCGAGATGACCTCACTCGCAAGCCTAGGCCCGCCTCAGCCCATCGGTCGGAAGAAGGGCCAGACGGCCAAAGCCATGAAAGCCGCGGCCACGCATGCGGCGCAGAAGCCCGCCACCGCCAAAGCCAACAGGGGTTTCCAGGCGCCGTCCCGATGGGCCGCCCGCAGCGAGACCGACAGATAGCCTAACGTCAGGAATGGCACGAGCACCCAGCCGCAAGGCACCACGGCCAGCATGAGCATCGCCCCGCTGATGTAGGCCACGACGCGCGCAGTCACGCGCAGGCCCGCTTTGCCGCCACCCACCAAAGCCAAGAGGGCGTGGAGGAGACAGGCGCCGCCTAAAACCAGTGCGACCATGGCCAGCGGGAACGGAAAAAAGAAGGCCGCGAAATGGCTCAAATCTAATCCGGTCGGCACGGCCACTTGGATTCCTGAAAGGACGCTGCGTCGGCCGAAAGGAAGCGCAGCGCCCGTGAAGACCAGTTGGAAGTAGACGAAAGGCGCCGCCAGCGTGGCGCAGACGATCACCCACCAAAGAGGCCGACCCAGGCCGACGGAGGCAGGTGGAGGATGAAACGCCACCCGAGGCGAACTCCAGATCGTGCGCATGGTCCGCGCCCAAGCGGCCCAATCCAACCGGAGCAAGGGCGTGTCCTCGAAGGCGAGCGCGGGCGGCGGCACGAGCGAGCGGAAGGCCCCGATCGCCGCGGAGAACTCCGGACGGACCGCTAGCGCGATCCAGCCCGGTTCGCCCTCGCGCCAAGAAAGCGTCGTCGCAGACAGACGACCCGTCGCGAGGCCGGCCTCGACTTCGGAGCCGGACAATACCCCGACGCTGACCCCTCGCTCGGCGAGGTGG
>CAXNHL010000123.1:0-4277 GCA_964202105.1 Opitutales bacterium
CCCCCTACGGGCGTTTCGCCCCGACCCACTTTCCATGGATAAGGACAAAAACAACAATTTCACTCCCCGCGCCCGCAAGGTCGTGGAACTGGCCCGGGCGGAAGCCCGCCGGTTCAACCATAACTACGTCGGCACGGAGCACATCCTGCTCGGGCTCATCAAGCTCGGCGAGGGTGTCGCGGTCAACGTCCTCGGCCGCATGGGCCTCGACCTCAAGACCGTCCGCGGCGCCGTCGAGAAGCAGGTCGGCCCCGGCCCCGAAGAGGCCAAGGCGCCTGACACGATTCCCCTCACGCCGCGCGTGCAGAAGGTCATGGCCCACGCCGTCACCGAGGCTCGCGCTCTCGGCCATGCTTATGTCGGCACCGAACATATTCTCCTTGGTCTCCTGAAGGAAGGGGAGGGCGTCGCCGCCCGCGTGCTGCAGCAGCTCGACGTCGACCTGGAGCGCTGCCGCAAGGAGATCCTCGCTGACATCGATCCTTCCGCCGCCGATGAGTCCGAAAAGAAGGACAGTGATACGCCGCCCCCGTCGGATGATTCCTCGGACGACGCTCCGCCTCCCTCCCGTCGCCCCTCTTCCGAAGAGGGCGCCCGCCCTGGCCGCGGTGAACGTCTCTCGCTGCTGAAGACCTTCGGTCGCGACCTCACCGAGCTCGCTAAGGCCGGTGAACTCGATCCCGTCATCGGCCGTAAGGAGGAGATCCGCCGCGTGGTGCAGATCCTCTGCCGCCGCACGAAGAACAATCCAGTCCTCATCGGCGAAGCCGGCGTGGGCAAGACCGCCATCGTCGAGGGCCTCGCCCAGGAGATCGCCTCCGGCGTCGTCCCGGAGATTCTCCTCGACCGTAAGGTCATCACCCTCGACCTCGCCCTGATGGTCGCCGGCACGAAATACCGCGGCCAGTTCGAAGAACGCATCAAGGGCATCATGGACGAGATCAAGCGCGCCAAGAACGTCATCCTGTTCATCGACGAGATGCACACGATCGTCGGCGCCGGCGCCGCCGAAGGCGCGATGGACGCCTCCAACATCCTCAAGCCCGCCCTCTCTCGCGGCGAAATCCAGTGCGTCGGCGCCACCACGCTCTCGGAATACCGTAAGCACATCGAGAAGGACGCCGCCCTCGAGCGACGCTTCCAGTCCGTCAAGGTCGACGACCCGACGCCCGAAGACGCCGTGCTCATCCTCCGCGGCATCCGCTCGAAGTATGAGGAGCACCACAAGTGCGAATACACCGACGCCTCCATCGAGGCCGCCGTCCGCCTCTCGCACCGTTACATCACCGCCCGCCACCTCCCCGACAAGGCCATCGACGTCATGGACGAAGCCGGCGCCCGCGCCCGCATCCGTTCCCTGAACATCCCGGCCGATATCGACGTCGTCCAGACCGAGATCGACAAGGTCGTGCAGCAGAAGGAGGACGCCTCCCGCAACCAGAAGTTCGAGGAAGCCGCCAATCTCCGCGACACGGAGAAGAAGCTCCGCGCCAAGCGCGAGAAGATGCTCGAGGACTGGCGCAAGAAGCGCGACGAGAAGCGCATCGTGGTCGGCGAAGACGAGATGCTCCACATCGTGGCTGACTGGACCGGCGTGCCCCTCAACCGTCTCGAGAAGAAGGAGACCAAGAAGCTCCTCGAGCTCGAGCAGGACCTGCAGACCGCCGTCATCGGCCAGGACCGCGCCTGCGAAGTCGTCGCCCGCGCCCTGCGTCGCTCCCGCGCCGACCTCAAGGACCCGCGCCGCCCGATCGGCTCCTTCCTCTTCCTCGGCCCCACCGGCGTCGGCAAGACGCTCCTGGCCCGCTCCCTGGCCGAACGCATGTTCGGCGAGAAGGAAGCGGTCATCCAGATCGACATGTCCGAGTACATGGAGAAGTTCACGGTCTCCCGCCTCATCGGCTCGCCGCCCGGCTACGTCGGTCACGACGAAGGCGGCCAGCTCACCGAAGCGGTGCGCCGCAAGCCTTACTCCGTCGTGCTCTTCGACGAGATCGAGAAGGCCCACCCGGACGTCATCCAGCTCCTGCTGCAGGCCCTCGAAGACGGCCGTCTGACCGACTCCCTCGGCCGCGTCGTCGACTTCCGCAACACGATCATCATCCTGACATCCAACGTCGGGGCTGACGTGCTGCAGCGCAACAACTCCGTCGGCTTCGACGTCGGCGTGGATTCCACCCGCGACTACGAGAAGCTCAAGGACCGCATCATGGACGAGACCAAGCGCGCCTTTAAGCCCGAGTTCCTCAACCGCCTCACCGACATCGTCATCTTCCAGCAGCTCGCGAAGACGCACATGACCAAGATCGTCGACATCGAAGTCGACAAGGTCGCCAAGCGCCTCCTCGACCTGGGCGTGAAGCTCGTGGTCAACGAAGCCGCCCGCGGCTACCTGGTCGACAACGGATGGGACGAGAAATACGGCGCCCGTCCGCTCCGCCGCGCGGTCGAACGTCTCCTCGAAGACCCGCTCGCCGAATCCATCCTGCGCGACGACTACAACAAGGAAGAACCGGTCATCGTCTCGGTCGGCGAGAAGGGCCTCGTCTTCACGCAGAAGAAGAGCGGCGCCGATACCGGCGCGTAAGCGATGCCTCGCCTGGTCACCGCAGGGCTGCTCGGCGCGATCGCCATCGCGCTGGGGGCCTTCGGTGCCCATGGCCTGAAGGAGCGCCTCGCCGTGATTCCTGAGTCCCTCGGTTGGTGGGAGACGGCGACCTTCTATCTGCTGACGCATGCCGTCGCCATCGGCGCGGTCGTCGGCCGTTCCGTCTGGCCGGCCCGGCTCTGGGCCGCCGGCGCGACGATCTTCGCCGCGACACTTTACGCCATGGCCCTGGGCGCACCGCGCTGGTTCGGGGCGATCACGCCCCTCGGTGGCTCGCTGCTGATCGCGGGCTGGATCATCCTGGCTTGGACGGTGCGCAAAGAATCCTGACTTGCCCAAGGCTGCGGGGCGTCCGACCTTGAGGCATGGCGGAGCCTTTCACTTACCACGACGACGGCGGCGATGATCTCGAGCCGGCCGAACGGGAAGTGGTCTGCCGATATTATCTCGAGGCGGGTCCGCAACACACGGAGTTCGTGACGCAATTCCTCGGGCCGAGCGAGTGCCGCAAGTATGACGTCCTGTGGGAGGAGTCCGACCTGACCGAGGAAGTGACCGTCGCCGTGGCTTGGCTGCCGCGCGGACAACTGGAAGGTTTCGAACTCTGGCAGGCCCTGGCGCTGGCGTTCTGGAATATGAAGAAGGAGGGCGAGTATTGGGAGAACGCCGACTGCGTCGAAGTCATCGATCGTCCGGACACCTTGATCGAGACGGAGGCCTTTCGAGCGGTGCTCGCCGCGGTCTGGCCCGCCGCGGATGCGGAAGGGTGAGGAGAATGTGACAGGCGGGTGCGAGCGCGGTGACGTTTGCTTGTCGGGTAGCTGCCTGTACCATCGTGCGTTGACAGGCAGGACAGAGATTTTCTTCAATGTCACCCATGAATCTTCGCCGAGACCTTCCTGCCTCTCTGGTCGTCTTTCTGGTGGCAGTACCGCTTTCGCTGGGTATCGCTCTGGCTTCCGGTGCCCCCGTGATCGCCGGTCTCATCGGTGCGGTCGCTGGCGGCATCGTCACCGGTCTCTTGGCCGGCTCGCCTTTGCAGGTCTCTGGCCCGGCCGCCGGCCTGACGGTCGTCGTCTTCGGTCTGGTGAATCAGCTGGGCTGGGAGACCGTCTGTCTCGCGACCGCCTGTGCGGGTCTGGTGCAGCTTCTCTTCGGTTATCTCAAGGTGGCCCGCGGCACCCTCGTCATCGCCCCTTCGGTGGTCCACGGCATGCTGGCTGGTATCGGCATCTCCATCGCCCTTGCCCAGTTGCACGTACTGCTCGGCGGCTCGCCCGCCAGCTCGCCGATCGCGAACCTGATCGCCTTGCCGGGACGCCTCGGAGCCTTCAGCCCCGCGGCCGCGACGCTCGGCTTCGTGACCATCGTCGTGCTGGTGCTTTGGAAGAAACTGCCTTGGGCCGGCCTACGGGCGATTCCCGCGCCCTTGGTGGCCGTCGTCGTCGGCACCGTCGTCTCTCTCGTGGCGAAGATGGACGTCAAGCGGGTCGACCTGCCCGAGCAGCTCGCCTTTACCGAGCTGAAACTGCCGACGGAGTGGGGCGTGTTCATCATCGCCGTCCTCACCCTCGCCATCATCGCCAGCGTGGAGTCCCTCCTGTGCGCCGTGGCCACCGATAAGCTGCACAGCGGCGAGCGGTCGAACCTCGACAAGGAACTCACCGCT
>CAXNHL010000124.1:0-4270 GCA_964202105.1 Opitutales bacterium
CGGGCGATGGCCATGGCGACGGCCTGGCGCTGGACGAGCGGGAGGGTCTCGTAGGGGATCTCGATGCCGAGGTCGCCGCGGGCGACCATCAGGGCGTCGGTGGCCTCGAGGATCGAGCCGAGGTGCGCGATGGCGGACTGGTCTTCGATCTTGGAGATGATGTGAGCGTTGGACTCATGCTGCGCCAGCAGGGTGCGGAGCGCGTGGACGTCGGCCGCCTCGCGGACGAACGAGAGCGCGTAGAAGTCGACGCCGACTTCGCAGCCGACGGCGACGTCGGCGCGGTCCTTGTCGGTCAGGGCGGGGAGGTCCACCTTGACGCCGGGGAGATTGATGTGGCGGCGGCTGCCGAGCGGACCGGGCTGCTCGACCTTGCAGCGAAGGCGGTCCTTCTTCTGTTCGAGCACGCGCAGTTGGATGAGACCGTTATCGACGAGGACCACGCCGCCCACGGGCACGGCGCTGATCATCTTCGGGTAGTTGGTCGGGATGACGAGGATGTCCCCCTCGGCCTGGGCCGTTTCGGAGCCGGTGACGTCGACGATCTGATCGACGAGGAGCTGGGTGGATTCCTTGCGGGCGCCGGTCCGGATCTCCGGCCCTTTGATGTCCATCATCACCGCCAGTTCCTTCTTCAAGCGGAGGCTGACGTCGCGGACGCGGGCGACGATGGTGCGCACCCAGGCGTGGTCGGCGTGCGCCATGTTGAGGCGGACGACGTTCGCGCCGGCCTTGATGATGGCCTCCAGCTGGGCTTCGGACTCGGTCGCAGGCCCGATGGTGAAAGTGATGCGGGTGTGGCGGAAAGGCTTCACGCCTTTTATGAGTAGGTCTGACGCCGAGCGATGCAAGGGAAAGGATTACGTCCTTTTACTTGCTATTTATGAGGCACTTACCTCGTCACAATTGAGCAACTTTTACTCCGCGCGTCGGGCGAAGACATCCCGGCGGTCTTTCATCCGCTCTTCGAAGAACGTCTTCTGTTCGAAAGGCCAGACGATATCCGGCTCGATGAGCCAGCCCTTGTGCGCGGCGAGATGCTCCTGCGTCCATCCGAAGTAATCCGCGTTGTCCGTCCGGAAGTGGAGGCGGGTGCCTGGCACCGCCCGCGAGGCGAGGAGATCGAGATTCTCCGGGCTGATGAAACGGTTCTTGTGATGCTTCTTCTTCGGCCACGGATCCGGATACAGGATGAAAATCTTGGCGAGACTCACCGGAGGCGGCAGGGCTTCGAGGAACTCCGTAGCCTCGGCCTTGAGGAAGATGACGTTATCCAGTTTGCCGAGGGTCTGTTTGCGCACCGAGCGTTCCACGCGGTGCGTGATCAGGTCGATGCCCACGCAGAATTCTTCCGGATGCGCGGCCGCATAGGCCGCCAGCCAGTGACCGTGACCGCAGCCGAGCTCGAACGTGATGCCGGTCCGGCCGGCCAAGGCCGTGGCCAGGGTCGCCCTCAGCCGGGCGACGTTGGCCTCGCGGCGGGCCTCCGCCCACTCCTTGCCCATGACTTTGGTATGCTCCGGCACGACGGGGTTAAGAGGGAAAGGAGCGACGGAGGCAAGAGAGCCAATGAAGAGAGTATCGAGTATAGAGTATGGAGTATTGGGGATAGATACCGGTTCAGGTGACGGGTGACAGCCACCAGGGCATCGGCCCCTCAGGAGTCGGCCTTTCAGCTGTCGGCCATCGGCTTCGGGTTCCCGTTGCTGGCTCCCGAACGGCCGGATCCTGAACTGCTGGTCTCCGTGGCCGTCACCCGGCACCTGATAATATGCCCCCCGGCCAATCATCCGGTCTCCAGTTTCCCTTTGATTGGCGGCCCCTACCCGTGCTGGGAATAACTCCGGCTTCCCTCGGTCGGACGCTTGGAGTCTCTTGGTGGCCTATGGCCAAGGTAGACATCGATATCGTCCAGAAAATCCTGAAGGAAAGCGGAGTCGACGTGCGCGTGGCCGCCGAGATCCTGAACCAGATCCGCGATGCCGTGGCCGAAGAGGCCGTGGAGCGCGAGAAGCCGGCCAAGAAGCAGATGCTCGTCCTGGTCAGCGAACCCGAGGAAGGCTTGCCTAAGGACCTGACCGGATGGGTCGTCCAGCTGCTCGAGGACGACGACCCCAAGGAGGTCTCCGCCAAGATCGTCGAGGTCGCCAAGGCCTTCAACGAATCGCCCAAGGGGCAGCGCGTGCCCGTCGAGTCGTTCGGCGACGCCGTGCAGAGCATCTCCGGCAAACTTTTCAAGGAGAGCGATCTCTGGATCAAGACGCGTGAGCCGGTCCGCATCATCCCGGTGAAGAATTCCATCGGTCGTCGTCGTCGCGATTGAACTTCGGTTCGGTCACGAGGCGCGCCCGGAAGAAGGTTCGGCAAAAAGCGAATTTAGAGGGCATTTTTACCCGATTTAGGGAGGTTGATTGCTCTCGCCTAGACGGCCTGCGCCCCTACTTTTCAGACCATCCATGAAGTTCAAAAACTTCCCTATCTACCGCATCGAATGGGTGACCTCCACCTTTCTGATCGGGACAGCCCTCCTCTCGCTGACCGTGGTCCCCTGGTTCCTCTGGACCCAGTTCAACCTCCCGGCTGAGGCCGCCAACAAGGTCCACGGCTGGGGCTTCATCTGGGCCATGTTCGTGTTCTACTACTACGCGACCGGGTTCGGCATCACCCTGGGCTACCACCGCCTGTTTTCGCATATCTCCTTCAAGGCCAAGTGGCCGGTGAAGCTCTTCGTCCTCCTGTTCGGCGCCGCTTCCTTCGAGAATTCGGCCCTGGATTGGTCCGCCGACCACCGTATCCACCACAAGCACGTGGATGAAGACGAGGATCCGTACGATATCTCCAAGGGCTTCTTCTACGCCCACATCGGCTGGCTCCTCTTCCGCCTCAAGCCGAAGCCGCCCGTCACCAACGTCAAGGACCTCGAAGCCGACCCCCTCGTCATGTGGCAGCACCGCTACGTCCAGTGGATCGGCGCCTTCGTGGGCTTCGTGATGCCGGCCGCCCTCGGTTATGGCTACGCCTCCTTCATGGGCTACGCCAACCCGGGCATGACCGCCTTGGCCGGCTTCCTCATCGCCGGCCTGCTCCGCACGGTCGTCGTCCAGCAGGGCACCTTCTGCATCAACTCGCTCTGCCACATGATCGGCCGTCGCCCGTATTCGACCGACCACAGCGCCCGCGACAGCGGCGTCGTCGCTCTCCTGACCTTCGGCGAGGGCTACCATAACTATCACCACGAGTTCCAGCACGACTACCGTAACGGCGTGAAGCCCTGGCAGTTCGACCCGACCAAGTGGATCATCTGGACGCTTTCCAAGGTCGGCCTGACCCAGGACCTGCGCCGCGTGCCGGATTCCCGCATCATGGCCGCCGAGCTTAAGGAGCAGAGCCGCACCCTCGGTCGCGACATTGATTCCCTCGCCGCCCGCCTCGATCTCCGCACCCGCGAACTCAAGGCCAAGACCATCACCGCGGCCCACGAGCTCGCCAAGGAACTCGCCCTCCGCGCCGAAGTGCTCAAGGAAGCCGCCGCCACCAAGGCGGAGGTCGCCCAGGAAACGATGGTGGAACTGCGTGGCCTGCTCAATCAGGCGGCTTCGCATCTCGAAGCGCTGCGCCGGGCTGGCGCTGGTTCGGCCGCCTAAGGCCTCCGCGGATCAGATCCGCAGCGTGCGCATCAGTTCGAGGACCTGCTCCTCGATCTGAGGCAGCGCTTGGTCCGGATGCGCGAAGTCGATGTCATGCACCGACCAGTATTCGATCCGGTCCGCCCACTCGGGGTGAGCCTGGAGCATCATCGCGTGGTGCTCGTCCTTCTTCAGGGCGATGGTCCGGTGGGCTCGCTCCAGGTCTTCCCGGCGGAGCTGGGTGGGCGCCGCGCCCGTCAGTTCCAGGGGGATACCTAGCTCCCGCAGGCGGCGTTCGGTGTCCCGGGACAGCAACGTGGGCTCATCGGCCACCAGGGAGGTCAGCAGCCCGCGCGAAAAGGCCCGGGCCGGGTGGCCCGCCCGGGTCGCATGCCAGTTGAAGAGGGCTTCCGCATGGCGGCTGCGGTAGAAATTACCCGTGCAGACGAACAGGGTGAGGGGGCCAGAATCTGCGCTTGTGCGTTGGGCCATGCTAGGTAGAGTCCCCGCAACCTAACCTCACTGCCATGGTACGCAATCTGTTCGTTCTCTCCCTCCTTTCCGCCGTCCTCGTTGGTTGCATGGGTCCTGAAAAGGGTCCGTCCCCGGTCACCGATGGTGCCGGCGATGCCAACCTCGTCCCG
>CAXNHL010000125.1:0-4266 GCA_964202105.1 Opitutales bacterium
TGGCCAAGGTCGGCCGCCTCGAGGAGCACAAGCGGCTCACGCGCTGGGTCTTCCCGGTCTGGCTGTATGTCTCCGTCACCGGCGTCGTCGTCTGGGCCTTCATGGAGTTCAGCGGCTCCCTGGCGGCGGTCGCCACGACGGTGAAGTAAGCGGGCCATTTTCCCCTCGCCCCGTAGTGTATTTCCGCTTTCACTCCCGCGGTCGTCATGGATAGCGAGCCTTCTTCCCGCAACCCTCAGACCGAGAAGCTGTTTCTCTGGGCGTCGTTCATCCTCTTCTGCACCGTCCTCGCCTTCACTTGGTCGACCTATGGCGACGAAGCCGCGCGCCTGGAAGGCCTGCGCGCCAGCGAACGTCAGAAGGAGCAGGCCTATGCGGCGCTCGAACGCACGCGCGCCCAGACCGACCGTTATATCGACCGCTTCGGACGTGACCCGGAATTCGTGCGTGACCAGGCCCGCGAACGCATGGGCGTCGCCGAGCCGGGCGAGATCGTGATCCGTGTCGACGGCGCCCGTGGCATGGCCACGCCCGCCAAGGCCGCCGCTCAGCCCGCGCCCGCTCCGGCCGGCCGCTGAGCGTCCTTGCTTGCCTGCACGCCCTCCCGCGGGCATTGGTTCGTCATGTCCGCACGGAAGAAAGCCCAGGCCACCTGGGGCGGCCGGTTCAGCGCCGGTCCTGCCGAACTGATGCTGCGTTTCGGCGAGTCCGTCTCGTTCGACCATCGTCTCTGGGCCCAGGACATCCGCGGCTCGAAGGCCCACGCCACGATGCTGGCCCAGGCCGGCATCCTGACGAAGAAGGAGCGTGACGCGATCCTGCGGGGCCTCGACGCCATCGCCCGGGAGATCGCCGCCGGCAAGTTCGTCTGGAGCCGCGACCTCGAAGACGTGCACATGAACATCGAGAGCGCGCTCACGAAGCGCGTCCCGGCCGCCGCCAAGCTGCACACGGCCCGCTCGCGTAACGACCAGGTCGCGACCGACGTCCGGCTCTGGATCAAGGACCAGTGCGACGCCGCCGACGCGGCGCTCGTCTCGCTGCTCAAGACCTTGGTGAAGCTCGCCGAGGCCAACGCCGACGTGATCCTGCCGGGCTACACGCACCTGCAGCGCGCCCAGCCGGTCTCCGCCGCCCATCACCTGCTCGCCTATGCCGAGATGTTCGGCCGCGACCGCACGCGTCTCGCCGCCGCCAAGGCTTCGGCCAACTGGTGTCCGCTCGGCTCCGGCGCCATCGCCGGCACGACCTTGCCGATCCGCCGCGAAGTCACCGCGAAGCTGCTCGGCTTCGTCGACGCCAAGGGCCGGCCGCAGGTCACACGTAATTCCATGGACGCGGTCGCCGACCGCGATCCGGCCACGGAGTTCTGCTTCGCCGCCGCCCTCTGCGGCGTCCACCTCTCCCGCCTGGCCGAGGACATGGTCCTCTGGTCTTCCGCCGAGTTCGGCTTCGCGCGCATGCCCGACGAGTTCTCGACGGGTTCGTCGCTGATGCCGCAGAAGCGTAATCCCGATTCGATGGAGCTGCTCCGGGGCAAGGCCGCGCGCTTCCAGGCTTCGCTCACGCACCTGCTCTCGCTCACCAAGGGCCTGCCGCTCACGTATAACCGCGACCTGCAGGATGATAAGCCGCCGCTCTTCGACGCCGCCGACCAGCTCATCCTGTCCGTCGCCGTCGCCGACGCCACGCTCGCGGGCACGAAGTTCCATAAGGCGCGTTGCCTCGCCGCCGCGTCCGATCCCGCGCTGCTCGCGACCGACCTCGCCGACTGGCTCGTCCGCAAGGGCATGCCGTTCCGTCACGCCCACCACGCGGTCGGCCGCCTCGTCGCGCTCGCCGAGAAGTCCGGCGTGCCGCTCGACAAGGTCTCCGACGAAGCCGCGCTGACCGCCGACAAGGCCTTCACGAAGGGCTGGCGCGAAGTCTTCAGCCTCCAGCGTGGTTTCGCCGCGCGCGAGAACACGGGCATGCCCGGCCCCAAGGCCGTCGCCCGCGAGATCGCCCGCTGGAAGCAGTCCCTCCGCTAAGCGCGGATGAACGTCGGCCTGCTCATCGCTTCCTGCCTGACCGCGAGCCTCTCGCCTGGGCCGGCGGCGTTGTCGACCATCGAGACCTCGCTGCGTTACGGCAAGCGCCGCGCCTTCTGGCACACGCTCGGACTCGCCGTCGGCGAGACGCCGCACCTTTTCCTGTCGCTCTTCGGTACGCAGTGGCTGGCGCAGCATGTTCCTCATGCGATGACGGCCATCGCGGTCTCCGGGATGGCCTACTTCCTGTATCTCGCATTGACCCATCTCGCGCGCCCGCGCTCAAGCCTGCCGGAGTCCGTCGGACTGGAGGGTGGCGCCCTCGGGCTATTTCTCCGCGGTACGTGGGTCAATTTCTCGAACCCGAAGACGATCCCCTTCTTCCTCATCATCATCCAGGCCGCGAGCGTACCCACCGACGCCTTCGCCTGGTCGACGACGGGCGTGTTCCTGCTCTGCACCTTGGGTGCCGAAGTCGGGGTGATGAGCTTCTACGCCTTCATCGGCGACCGCTTGCGCGTCCGGCTGAAGGACGCGGCGACCATCCGTTGGGTCGATCGCGTGTTGGGCGTATTGTGGCTGACTCTCGGCCTGCTGATGGCCTGGCGGGTCTGGCAATTGCTCGAAGGTTCGCATTAACCGCTGGCCCGCGGGCTTGTCAGTCGCCCCGCCTCGAATTATCAATGGGCATGAGTTCGCCCCGCCTCTTCCGTCTGGCCGCCTGTGCGGTCGCCTTCGTCACGTCCGTGTTCGCCGAAGAGACGCCGAAGAAGATCGGCATCATCGGCCTCGATACTTCGCACGTCGTGGCCTTCACGACGGTCTTCAACAAGGGCCCGAAGAATCCCGCCGACGTCGCCAAGTTCGCGGGCTTCCGCGTGACGCACGCCTTCGCCCAGGGCAGCAAGGACATCCCGGAAAGCACTTCGCGCGTCCCGGAATACAGCGATAAGCTCAAGGGCATGGGCGTCGAGCTCGTCGGTTCGATCGAGCAGCTCTGCGCGCAGGTCGATTGCGTGTTGCTGGAGTCCAACGACGGCCGCGTGCACCTCGAGCAGCTGCTCCCGGTGCTGAAGGCCGGTAAGACGGTCTTCATCGATAAGCCGATCGCGGGCTCGCTGGCCGACGTCATCCGCATCCAGGAAGCCGCGAAGAAGGCCGGCGTGGTCTACTTCTGCTCCTCTTCTCTCCGCTTCGCCGCGAGCACGCAGGCCGTCGCGCAAGGTTCCGTCGGCAAGGTCAAGACGGCCTATACGACGAGCCCGGCCAGCCTCGAGCCGCATCACCCGGACCTCTACTGGTATGGCGTCCACGGTTGCGAAAGCCTTTATACCGTCATGGGCACGGGCTGTGTCTCCGTGAAGCGCGACAAGTCCGCCGAAGGTTTCATCCAGGTCACGGGTAACTGGGGCGATGGCCGCGTGGGCATCTTCCGCGAAGCCGATCGCAAAGCGAAGGGCGGTCCCTACGGCGGCAAGGCCGTCGGCGAGAAAGGCGAAGCCCCGATCGGCAAGTTCGATGGCTACGAAGTCCTCCTCGAAGCGATCGTGAAGATGTTCCGCACGGGCAAGTCGCCGGTGACGCCCGAAGAAACCCTCGAGCTTTATGCGTTCATGGAAGCCGCCGATGAGAGCAAGCGTCAGGGCGGCGCCGAAGTGAAGCTCGCCGACGTCATCGCCAAGGCCCGCGCCGAAGCGGCGAAGTAATTAAAGGTAGGGATGCGATGACATCGCATCCGCCTGTCTCGAGGTAGGGGCAGCACCGCGTGCTGCCCTAGCTGCCTCTGCTCACTAGGTTGGCACGCAGTGCCAACCCTACCCACGCATTGTTGGGTCACGCCAAGGGTCCAATAAAAAGCCGCCCGGGTGGGCGGCTTGAGAGGACAGCACGTGGTGCCGTCCCTACCGGCTGACGCCGAAGCGGAAGACGAGTTTCTGTGCGTAGGCTTCGCCGGGGCGCAGGATGCCGCTCGGGTAGCCGAGGCGGTGGAACGCGGGCTGGTTCGGCGAATCGGGGAAGAGGCCGGGCTCGAGGCAGAAGCCTTGGCGGAACGCAAAGGGCTTCGCCCAGCGGCCTTGGACGGTGCCGGTGAGGAAGTTGCCGGTGTAGAGCTGCAGGCCCGGGGCGTCGGTGAGGACTTCGAGCGTGCGTCCGGTCGTGGGCTCGCTGACGAAGGCGGCCGACTTGAGGGACTTGTCCGGTCCGAGGACGTAGCAATGGTCGTAGCCGCGGGCGC
>CAXNHL010000126.1:0-4247 GCA_964202105.1 Opitutales bacterium
TTGGCGGCGGCGACTTGGTCGGCGGAGATGCCGTTGTGGAAGCTCTGGCCCGGCTCGGAATAGCGGTTGGCCCCCGTGAGCCAGAAGGTGCTCCCCCAGTGGGCCTCATCGCTGAACTTATTCGAGAGGCCTTGGACGAGCGTGAAGTCCTTCTTGTGTTCGGCGAGCGGGGCGAGTCCGGCAGGCAGGGCGTAGTCGGCGCCGGTGTCCTTGAGCGAAGGGAACCAAGTCTCGTTGGTGACGCCATAGCCGAAGCCCAGGAAGACCATCCGCTTGGGCTGCGTCGAGGGCTTCTCGGCGGCGAAGGCCTTGAAGCCGAGCGAACTCAGCGCGGGCAAGGCGATCAGCGTGCCGGCGGCGCGGAGGAAGTGACGGCGGCTGAGGTCGGTTCGGCTCATTTGGTTTGGAAAATTTCGGAGAGGACGAGCGCACGGATGAAGGCGGCCATCTGATAGTCTTTGGCCTGCGCTTCCGTGAGGATGGTCGTGGCGAGCGGTTCGTCGAGGAAACCGAACGGACGCCCCATGCCATACTCCACGAGGGCCTCGGTGAAGCCGCGGCCGAACTTCTGCGGGTGGGCGGCGATCTGGTCGCGGAGCTCGAAGTAGTCCTTGAAACTCGATCCTTTGTAAAAGGCGCCGGCCGGGCTGATCGGCCAGGTCTTAAGGCCGACCCCCTTCTTCTCGTAAGTCTCCGTCGTCCGCCATTTGCCGGTGGCGTTGAAATTCTCCAGCCCGAAGCCGATGGGGTCGATCTTGCGGTGGCACTGGGCGCACTGGGGTTGCTCCTGGTGGGCGGCGAGGCGTTCGCGGGTGGAGAGGAGCTTGTCTTCGAGGCGATTCAGCTGCGGTACGTTCGGCGGGGCAGGGGGCGGTGGTTCGTGCAACAGCTTGCGCAGGATCCAAGCACCTCGTTCGACCGGGCTGGTGTCGCGGCCGTTGCTGCCCATGGCCAGGATGGCGGCCATGCCGAGCAGTCCGCCGCGAGGCGAATCCTGAGGGAGCGTCACCTTGCGGAAGGCGTCACCGCTCACCTCGCTCAATCCGTAGTAATCGGCGAGCAAACCGTTGATCACCACGTAGTCGCTCTTGAGCAGGCGGTTGAGGCTGTCGCCATGGCGCAGGATATGGTCGATGGTCTGATAGACCTCATTGCGGGCGGCGGCCTTGGTGCTGTCGTCGAAATCCTTGTGCAGCTTCGTGTCGAACTGGAAGAAATCCAGGCGATGCAGGCCAAGCCACTGATGGGTGAACCCGGTCACGAAGGCGGACGACTTCGGGTCGGCGATGAGGCGGTCGACTTGCGCGCTCAGGATGGCGGGCTCGTGTAGGGTGTTCTTTTCGGCAAGGCGCAGGAGCTCGGCGTCGGGAGGGGCGCTCCAGAGGAAGTAGGATAGACGGGAGGCGAGTTCGAGGTCGTCGAGCCGGCGAGATCCTTTCCCGGGGTTGGGTTCGGAGAGATAGAGGAAGCCGGGGGAGGCGAGGATCACGCTGAGCGGTTCACGCAGAGCGCGCTCGTGGTCGAGCCCGCCTTGGCGGCCGGCGCGGTAGATTCCTAGGAGCCGCGCGAGGAACGGTGCTTCGGCCGACCGTCCCCGGAAGGCGCGCTGGGCGAAGTCGGCTAAGCAGGCTCGCGCCTGATCTTCGTCGGTCTGGCCTTCGCCGCGGGTCAAGATCGGCCTGGTCGTGGCGGCCTTCCCTTCGGCCGGCAAGGGGCCTTCCCATTCGACCCAGTCGATCCAGAGCGCCGGAGGCGGACCCATGCCGGTCTGCTTGCGAGCGGCCTCATAGCGTTCCAAGTCCAATTTGACCTCACGCTTCTCGCGGAGGATGAATGTCCGCGGGCTGTCCGCCGTAACGTTCACGCGCAATTCCATCACCTGAGGGTCCGTGATGCTACCGGTCACCTCACGGGTCTCGAGGAGCGTGAAGTCCTCCTCGCCGGAAAGGCGCGTACCGACGGCCAGGTAGCGTCTTTCCTTCGGGGCGTCCGGGGTCGCGCCGATGCGGAGCCGTAGGAGGTATTCTCCTGGCGGGACCGTCGGGGTCACGTGCTTGGTCTTGAGCCAGCCCGAGGGCTGATCAGGCGGGAGCGTAACGGCTTCCTCCTTGTGGACATTGTGAATCGTCAGGTAAGCGCCCGTCTTCGTGAGCGGATCTTCCAGGTAGCGCCGGAAGCTCGGGCCGTTCTGCTCGAAGACCTTGACCCGGAATTTCGCTTCTTGCGCGTCGGGGATGCCTTTCTGCGGTTTGCCCGTGGCGAGGAACGCCTGCGCGGCCTCGTGGCCTCCCTTGAAATAGCCGTTATAAGTCCCGCCGACCATCGCGTTGGCGTGGAGTTCGACTTCGCGCCTTTGCTGGTGGGTGACCATCCGGCCGTCGACGTTGGTGATCTCGATCCAGTCGATCCAGAGGGCGAATTCCGGCCCGACGCCGTTACGACGGAGGGCTTCGCCGAAGATTTGGAGAGCGCGTTCGTTCGAGTCGAAGGAGCCTCGTTCGCGCAGGAAGAAACCGCGGCTACCCTTGCTCGTGATTTCCAGCGGGATATCCAGGAGCTGCGGTCGCTCCATCGTGCCCGTCACCTCATGCGTGCTCGCGACCGCGCCCTGCAACGGTCCGAACTCGACGAAATGCCGTGACTTGGGGGTGTCGGCGGTGGCGGCTATCCGGACGCGGACGTTATAGCGGCCGGCGGGCCAGTTCCCGGGGACGTTGAAAGGCTGGTAGGGGTTGGCGAAGACGTCCGCGTAAGTGAGAAAGGAGCCCGTCTTCGTCGCGGGGTTGGCCAGGTAGGCTCGCTGCTGGGGGGCGGAGTGGACCCAATTGCGTCGGCCTTGCTCGTCCGCGTGGATGGCGTCGAGGTAGCCGAATTTCTCCGGGCTGGGTGCGCCCGGGATGCGCTGCCACTGGTAATAGCGGTAGGTAGCGTTGCCTTTCTTTTCGGCCGTAAGGGTCGCGATGATGGTACTGTTTTCAGGGCGGGCCGCGGCCTCATCGACCGCCTTGGTCCAGGCGACATAGCGTTCATGGCAGTCGACGCGCTCGGCGTAGGACTTGGTGATGCGCGGATTCGCGTAGGCCTCGGCTTCGGTCCGGATCTTCAGGGCCTTCGTCGGGGCGAAGCGGATGAAATGTTCGTCGATCGCCTGACGTCCGAGCGCCAGATAGCGTTCGAACTGGTCCGACGACATGAAGAGCGAGGCCCCCACGGTATCGAAGGCCCCGGCGCCGCCGTCGGCGGGCAGTTCATTGACGGGCAGATCGATGCCGAGCAGGTCGCGGAGGGTATTCTTGTATTCGCGTCGGTTGAGACGACGCATCGTGATCTGGCCATGGGCGTCACCGATGGTCTTCCGCGCGGTGACGAGCGTGCCGGAGAGCATCTCGAGGAAATCGGCCTTCGCGACCGGAGCCGGCTGCTTGGAGTCGTCGGGCGGCATCTCCCCCGAGTTGACTTGATTCAGGATCTTCTGCCAACGGTCCGCGAGCTGCACCGTATCAAGCTTCAAGGCGATATCGTCGAGACGGAGCTTTCCTTTCTGCTTATCCGCGTTGTGGCACTCGACGCAGTATTCCTTGAGGAAGGCGCGATGTTTCTCGTCGATGCGCGCCTCCGGCGTCGCGCCGAATGCCAGCGCGGCGAGGAAGGGTAGAAAGGTGAGGCAACGCAGGGGCATCGCTGAGGTGGCCTATCCTTGGCGGGTGATAGGATAACTCCAGCCCGCTGTACGCCGGGCAGCCCTTTATTTTCTGTCGATTAACCGCGCGGAGCAGGCTTCGCCAGGGCCAGATTGCTGACCCTAGCCCCAGCCCTATCCTGCCTTAAAGGGCGAGGAAGACCAGCTCGCCCGCCTTGCTGTCGGGGACGATCAGCACGCCGGCCTGTTCGTCGAGGAAGTGGTCGGCGGCGGCCTTCAGGCCCTGGCCGAGTTCCTTGGGGGCGGAGCCATCGGCTTCATAGCGGGTGACGCGGCCGGTCATGACTTCGGAGACGTAGAAGCGGCCCTTGGAGTCGTGGACGATGCCGTCGCCGGAGCGGTGGCCCTTGGCGATGGTCTTCCACTTGCCCTTGTTGTACTCGAGCACGTCGCCGGTGAAGAACTCGGCGATGCGGATACGGCCGTTGGTCATGACGTCGATGCCGTTCGGGTTGAGCATCTTGGCGGTCGGGGCGATGACTTCGGTCACCTTACCTTCGAGCGTGACCTGGAAGACGCGGGCGATGACCGGGATGGCCTTGTGCTC
>CAXNHL010000127.1:0-4226 GCA_964202105.1 Opitutales bacterium
GACCTGGATTTCCAGACTGACGTCCGTCACGACAGCGGCCCGGTGGCGTCGATCAACTACATGCCCGAGGGCGCGATGATCGCCGCCTCCGAGCACGTACAGGCCCTCTGGAATTTCTCGAAGGACGTCAGCGCCGAGACCGGCAAGGCCTTCGACGTCACCGCCGGCGCCCAGTTCAATTATTGGAAGAAGCGTGGCGACCTCGGCTTCAATCCCGATGACGCCGCCTGGACCCAGGTCATGAACGCCTACCGCGAAGGCGTGTTCCGTCTCGAGGGCTGCGAACTGCACTGCGATAAGTTCGGCTGCGCCGTCGACTTCGGCGCGATCGTCCGCGGCTACGCCCTCGACCGCATGGCCGATATGCTCGAGAGCAGCTGGGGCATCCACCGCGCCTTGCTGATGGCTTCGGGTAGCGTGACCCTCGCCCTCGATCCGCCCGGTGAATCCGCCGGCTGGCGCATCGGCGTCGGCGCGCAGTCCGAGATCAAGCTCTGCCGTTTCGCGATGGCCAGCAAGACGGCCGACGCAGCCCGCAATAACCTCGTCGACCCGCGCACCGGCCAGCCGGTTTCGCTCCCGGGTCCGGTGCGGGCCATCGCCACTTCCGCCCTCGAAGCCGAGGGGCTCGCCATGGCGGCTTGCGTGCTCAACGCCTCCGAGGCCGAAGAGTTCGTCAACCGTGGCTGCAGCCGTGGTCTCTGGCTGCCGGACGGCACGAAGCTCGGGTCGGTGACCTATTTCGAAGTGACGGAACGCCCGGCCC
This sequence comes from Opitutales bacterium, assembly GCA_964202105.1. GTDB lineage: Bacteria > Verrucomicrobiota > Verrucomicrobiia > Opitutales > UBA953 > UBA953. The sequence continues at coordinate 767 of CAXNHL010000127.1, forward strand.
CCGAAGCCAAGCCGACTTCCTCCGAAGAAGCGGCTACTTGATCTTGGCCTCGACGTCGCGCAGCAGCGTCTCGCGGTCAGCCGAGAAGAGATAGGTGTCCGAACCGAGTCGTCGCAAGGCGGCCCGGAGGACTTCCGGCGAAGGGCGGCGGTTGAGCATCAGCCGGCGCAGGTAGGTCTCGAGGTCGGCGGAGATCAGCGGATGGTCGAGCTTGAGCCGCACGATCTGCATCAGAATGGCCTGGTTGGTCTCGTTCTGCAGGTGGGCCTGGATGAGCACTTCGTTGGCCTCGTCGTAGCGGCGCGCGGCGATCAGCTTGCGGCTCGCGGCCACCAGCACCTGTGGAGGCACCTTCCGGTGCTGCAGGAGTTTCTGCAGGTTGATGGAGCCGATCTCGGTCTGTCCGTCGGCGAAGTAGGCGATGGTGCGGAGTGCGTCGAAGGCCATGCGCGTCTCGGCGACCCACTGGTCGCGCTCGGCCTGCTTGTAAAGGGCATCGACGAGCAGGATCGTCTCGCGCGCGCGGCCCGCGTTGAGGAGGCATTCCACGTGGACGAGGTCGAAGCGCACGCGGTTACCGAACTTACGTTCGAGCGCGAGCTTCGCCAGCCGGGCGGTGAGCGCGACATCCGAGGTGTCGTTGCCGAAGCGAGCTAGGTCCAGCATCGGCTGCTCCTGGTTGCCGAACGTGGCGATGATCTTCTCGAGCAAGGCCTCGCGGCGCGGGCGGTCGGCTTCGCCGGGCAGCAGGTAGAGCGACTGGATGAGCGGACCCGGCCGGCCGGGCTGGCTGATGGCGAGCAGGTCGAGCGTGTCCTTGGCCCGGGCCAGTTCGCCGCTCTCCTTGAGCCAGCGGGCCTTCATCTCGAGCAGGCGGACGCCGGCGGGGAAGACGGCGAGCGCCGCGTCGAGTTCGGCAAGCGCACCCGTCCGGTCGCCGCTTTCCCAGAGGAGCTGGCAGTTGAGGAGGTAGCCGTCGGCGGTCTGGTCGAGACGGTGTTCCTTGATCAGTCGCGCGGCGTCGGCGAAATCTCCGCGAAGGAAGTGGGCCTGGGCGGCGGCCAGCCGGAGGTCCGCGCGGATATCCTCGGCCACCGCCGGGTCGCCTAGGTGCTTCGTGGCCGTGGCGATGAGGCGGGCGTCCTGGTCCAGCATGAAGCAGCGCTGGACGTATTGGCGGAAGTATTCGCGGTCCTGCTTGGCGAAGACGAGGGATTCCTCGAGCAGCTGGTAGGCGTCGAGCGGACGCTGGAACGCGAAGAAGAGATCGGCGCAGAGGCGCTGGGCTTCCAGGTTGGCCGGGCTCAGCTGCGCGCCGGTGCCGATGTAGCGGGAGAACTCAGCGTAATCCTGGCGAGCGAGCGCTTCCTTCGCGACGCTCACGTAGTATTCGCCTTTACGGTAGAGGTGGGCGGAACGTCCGTAGGAATCTTTCGCGGTCAGCAGCTTCTCCCTTTCCCGCAGACGGATCTGCTCCTTGCTGAGGAAGAGGTTCGCGACCGAGTTAGCCGCCGTGTCGGGCAGGTAGAGATACATGTCGGCCCGGCGCGTCGTCGGGATGCCGTTCATGAAGCGCTCCTTGAAGTAGTTGGCTTCGGAAAGCCCGACCCACAGCAGGAGCAGGAAGACCGGGAACAACAGGCCGATCCGGCGCCAGTTGGGTCGGTAGCGGCGCTCCTTGTAGCCCACCACTTCGACGGTCACCGTCCCCAGCAGGATAGGATAGCTCGAGCGCGAGCTCTGCCCTTGGCCGTAGACGTAGTGGGGGTCGGCTGACATGCCTGACCCGATGTTCCCGCTCCCTTCGGAGCGGGCAAGAGCGGATTGCCCGTCAGAGGCTCGCGGCGGCGTCTTGGGCGGTCGGGAAGGGCGCGAGGCAGGTCTGACCCACGCAGACGGCGTAACCGGCCGTGGCGGGCTCCGTGACGAGGAAAGCGGGGCGATAGGGGCGTGCGTGCGGCGCGGTCTTGTCGTCGCCGTTGAGGGCTGAACGAAGTTCGTCCCAACCGCCGGCGGATTTCACCGTCGCATGGCCGAGGGCGAAGCGGGCGATGCCGTCCAAGGCGTGGGCGACGCCGTTCGGGACGTTCTTGCAGAGGCCGCCGTAAGCCATGCTCAGGTCGGCGAACTCGCGCGCCCAGCGAGGGTCGGCGGAAAGCATCTGGATCTGGCCGAAGCCATGGAGGAGCGACGAGTTGCCGGCCGGGACGGCGTTATCGAACCAGTCTTTCTGGCGGACGGAAAGGTCGTCGCGTTCGGCCGGTACGACGAAGGCGCCGACGGCGTGCGGATCGCCGAAGCGTTCCAGCGCGGCGCCCAGGAGGCTTTCGGCGCGCGCGGCGTAAGGGTGAGTCTTGCCGGGTCGAGCCCAGGGAGCGTAGGCGGCGAGGGCGAGCTCCGCTTCCGCGAGCCACGCGAAGTCGCTCAGGTTGCCGTCGAGGGTGGTCTTGTCGCCGTGCGCGACGGAGAGCAGACGGGCGCCGTCCTCGCGGGCGAAACGAGTCCAGAGTAAGGCTTCCGTCTCCAGCGCGAGCTCTACCCAATCCTTACGGCCGAGGATCCAGCCGGCCTTGGCGAGGTTGCCGACGAGCAGGGCGTTCCAGCTGAGGAGATTCTTATCGTCGCGCGACGGCTGCGGGCGCTGGTCGCGCAGGGCGAGGAGCTTGGCGCGGGCCTGGGCGAAGCGTTTACGTGCGGCGTGGTCGCCCTTGAGTTTCGGGATATTCTTACCCTCGAAGTTTCCCTTGTCCGAGAGGCCATAGGCCTGCGCGAACGGGAAAGCATCGTCGCCCAGCGCGGCGGCCACTTCCGGAGCCGTCCACACGTAGGTCGTGCCTTCGTGGTGATCCGTGTCGGCGTCCAGCGAGGCCGCGAACAGTCCGTTGGCCGTGCGCATCTCGCGGAGGAGCCAGCCGACCGTCTCTTCGCAGATGTCGACGTAGAGCGGGTCGCGGTAACGGGCCCAGGCCTCGGCGTAGGTGCCGAGCAGCTGGGCGTTATCGTAGAGCATCTTCTCGAAGTGCGGCACCGTCCAGTCGCGGTCCACGCAGTAGCGATGGAAGCCGCCGCCGACCTGGTCGAAGAGCCCGCCGCGGGCCATGGCACCGAGGGTGATGGTCAGGACAGCGTCGATGCGCGTCGCGAGGGCGCGGTCCGCTTCGATCGCGGCGGCGCCGCGCAGGCCGAGCAAGAGGTTAAGCGTGTGCGGGGCGGGGAACTTCGGTGCGGCGCCGAAGCCGCCGAAGGTGTCGTCATGCTGCTCGCAGATGCGGCGGGCGGCCGCGACGAGGTCATCCGGCATCGGCGCGCTCCCGTCGGCGTCGGGCGCCCGGGTGAGGTGCGTCAGGTTCTGCGCGATGGCGTCGGCGTTCGCGGCGAGCTCGGACTTGTTGCGATGGTAGAAGTCCGAGACGCGCATCAGCAGCTGCGGCCAAGGGACCTGGCCGTGGCCGCGGTCCTC
>CAXNHL010000128.1:0-4223 GCA_964202105.1 Opitutales bacterium
GAGAGCGTGAGTAGCCCGAGGAAGACGGGGAAGTTGCGGTGCGTGAGGGCGTCGTAACCCAGCAGGCCGAGTCCGGGGATGTTGAAGGTCACCTCGATGAGGAATGAGCCCGTGAGGAAGAAGCCGAGGTTGCCGCCGAAGGTGGCCGCCAGCGGGATGAGCGCGTTACGCAGGGCGTGGACGAACACGATGCGTCCGTGGCTGAGGCCTTTGGCCTTGGCGGTGCGCACGTAGTCGGCGGCGAGATTATCCAGCAGGCCGTTGCGGGTGAAGAGCGTCAGCGCAGTGAAGGCGCCGACCATCTCGCACGCCAGCGGGACGACAGTATGATGCAGGCGGCCACCCCAAGTGAGCGACTCCCAGTCGAAGCCCTTGGTCGGGAACCAGCCGAGTTGGAAGCACAGGAACTGCAGGGCGGCGACGGCGAGGATGAAGCCGGGAATCGAGTATAAGATGAAGAGCACCTGCGAAGAGCCGCGGTCGAACCAGCCGTCGCGCTTCAGCGCTTTGGCCACGCCGAGCGGGATCGAGATGCCGTAAGCAAGGAGCAGGGACCAGGCGCCGAACCACGCCGAGATGGGCAGGCGTTCCTTGATCTCATCCCAGACCGGTCGGTCGCTCGAGCTGGAATCGCCGAGTTCGCCCTGCAGGAGGCCGGCGTAAGCGCGTCGATAGACGAGCACGCGCAGGGCTTTCTCGGGGTCGTCAGGTAATGGCGCCGCTTCGGCGCGCCAGTCGGGCCGGATCAGCTTGGCGTCGGCGGGTGTGACGGCGAAGCCGCCTTGCTCGGCCCGCACGATGAGTTTCAGGGGCGAGCCTTCCGCTTGGTCGTCGGCGACGTCGGCTTCGCCGCGGCCGTCCTTGTCCAATCGCACGGTGACCCAGTCCGCCGGACCGGGCAGGGCTCCCAGCCAGATAGCGTAGGCCTGCAGGAGGGGTCGGTCGAAGCCGTAGCGGCGACGCAGGTTGTCGAGTTCTTCGGGGGAGGCCGGACCCGAAGGGCGGGCGGCGGAGGTCTGCTTCCGGTTTTCGGCCTGTTGACGCTCGGCCATGGCCTGTTCGATGGGGCCGCCGGGGACGAAGCGGGTGAAGCAGAACGCGACGAAGGTGATGCCCACGAAGGTCAGTGGGACTAGCAGCAACCGTCTGAGGACGTAGTCGCGCATCGCGGGTCCCCATAGGGCATCCGCGGACGGGAGGGGGTCAACCCGAAAGGACTCGGCTTGCACCGGTCCGTCGGCTCGGCAAGTTGGGAACGTGCCCCTGCTTTACTCGCTCGCCTGGTTCCTGCTGATGATCGCCCTGACGTTCGTCGCGTTCGGGTTGCTTCTGCTCACGATTTTCCTCCTGGCCTTCGCCTGGCGGGCTCCTCGCCGGCATCAGTCGATGTCGTTGGGGTATTGCGCCATGCACACCCTTTGCTGGCTGCTCCTGAAGTGCGGGTATACCATCCGCGTCCGCGGATTAGAGAACATCCCGGCGGAAGGTGGCGTGCTCCTTATCGCGAACCATGTCGCCTATGCCGACGTGCTGGTGATGGGCGTGATGTCACGACGTCCGGTGCGGTTCCTTTCCTGGGAAGGTTTCGAACGGCACAAGTTCCTCGGCTTCATGTGCCGCCTGATGGGGACGATCCCGGTTTCCGAGACGAAGGCCAAGGAGGCCATCATCAAGTCGGGCGAAGCCCTCGCGCGCGGCGAAATCGTCTGCATCTTCCCTGAAGGCAGCCTCACGCGTAACGGCGGACTCATGCAGCTGCGCAAAGGCTTCGAGCTGATCGCGCGCCGCGGCGGCGCGCCCATCCTGCCGGTCGCGATCGACGGGATGTGGGGTTCCATCTTCAGCTTCAGCGGCGGTAAGTCTTTCTGGAAACTGCCGAAGCACTTCCCGCGCCCGGTCAGCGTCGTGATCGGCGCGCCGTTTCCCGCGACCGAGCATGCTAAGACCCGCTTGCGTCTGTTGGAGCTGGCGGCGGAGGCTTTCGCTCAGCGAGCTTCGCTTGACGGGCATCTCGGCCGCGAGGTCGCCGAAGGCTTGGCGAAGAAGGGCGGGGCGGTCGCTTTGGTCGATCGCACGTCAGCCCGCCGCGAGTTTACCGGCGCGGCATTGTTGGCCTTGGGCTGGGCTTTCGCGGGTGAGTTGAAGCGTCGGACGACGTCCAAGCGGGTCGCGATCGTGCTGCCTCCGGGCGTCGCGGCGGCGGTGGCTAATCTGGGCTGTGTGTTCGCCGGCAAGATTCCGGTGAACCTTAATTTCTCGCTCGGTCGCGAGCAAGCGCTCTCCTGCCTCCAACGGGCCGAGGTAGACCTCGTCGTCACCGCCGGCGCGTTCCGCAGCAAGCTCTCGGAGAAGTCCCCGGACTTCCCGTGGGGCGATCACGTCCTCGACGTCGCTGATTTTCTGACCGCCCATTCTCGTGCCGACCTCGCTTTCCGCATCGGCGCGATCCGCTTCCTGCCGACCTCCTGGGTGCTGGCTTGCATGGGGCTTCCGAAACAGGGTGGCGACGACGAAGCGGCTTTGCTCTTCACGAGCGGCAGCTCCGGCCAGCCCAAGGGTGTGCGTCTCTCGCACCGTAACATTCTGGCCAACCTGCGACAGATCGACGACGCTGACATCCTGCCGGACGACGCGGTCCTGCTCAGCAGCCTGCCGGTCTTCCACAGCTTCGGTTTCACCATCGGTCTTTGGTATTCGCTCTCCCGTTCGCCCCGTCTCGTGACCTTGCCGTCGCCGCTGGATTCCGCCGCCGCCGTGAAGGCGATCAAGGAGGAGAAGGTCACGGTCGTCGTCGGCACGCCGACTTTCCTGCGCCCCTATCTTCGTCGCGGTACCGCCGCGGATTTTGCGTCGCTCGAATGGGCTGTCGTCGGGGCCGAGAAGTGTCCGGCCGACCTCGTGGACGCTTTCGCCACCCAGCTGGAGACGCCGGTCCTGGAAGGTTACGGCATCACCGAGACCAGTCCGGTGCTGGCCGTCAATGTGCCCGACCGGATCGACCCCGAAGGTCCCGACGGCGTCTGGCTGGGCAATGTCCGTGGCTCCGTCGGCCGTCCGGTCATCGGCGTCGCCGTCCGCTTCATCGAGCCGGAGACCGGTGAGGTCCTGCCGAGCGGGCAGGTGGGTCTTCTGGAAATCAAGGGCGCCAACATCTTCATGGGCTATCTCGATGCCGAGCAGTCCGCCAAGGCGATGACGCCGGATGGCTGGTATCGTACGGGCGATCTCGCCCGCATGGATGATGACGGCTTCCTCCATCTGGCCGGCCGCCTCTCCCGTTTTTCTAAGATCGGCGGCGAGATGGTCCCGCACGGCACCGTCGAGGACGCCCTGCGGAAGGTGATGGGGCTGATCGATTCCACAGAGATCAAGGTCGCCGTCGCAAGCACCGCGGATCCGGCCAAAGGCGAGCAACTCGTCGTGCTGCATGTTGATGACATCGACGTCGAGGCGATCCGCGCGGCGCTCACGGCCGAAGGACTCGCTAACCTGTGGATTCCCAAGGTGTTCAAGAAAGTGCCCGCTGTCCCGATTTTGGGCACGGGTAAGCTGGATTTGAACAAGTTGCGGGAGCTGGCACAGGGCTGACGCGGTTTTGGCTCGCTTGTGGCTTATGCTCGATTGTCCTAACCGACGATCATGCCTAAAAAGAAGAAGCCCGCGAAGAAGTCCGCCAAGGTGGTCAAGGTCCGCAAGCCGGCCGCCAAGCCCGTTTCCAAGCCCAAGGCCAAGGCGCCGGCCAAGTCCGCCGCCGCCTCTCCGGTCGCGATCTTCCGCGACGCCGTCCTGCATCATCTGAAGAGCACGTTCGCCCGCGACCGCGTCACGGCCACCCGCAATGACTGGTGGATGGCCACGTGCATGGCCGCCCGCGACCAGATGCTCGAGCGCTACATCGACACGCAGGCCCAGCACGCCAGCAAGAACGTCCGCCGCGTCTACTATCTCTCCCTCGAGTATCTCATGGGCCGCGTGCTCACGAACAACCTCGTCAACCTGCAGCTCCGCGAGGTCGCCACGCAGGCCTTGTCCGAACTCGGCCAGGACCTGGAGACCGTCGCCGACGAAGAAGCCGACATGGGTCTCGGTAACGGCGGCCTCGGCCGTCTGGCCGCCTGTTTCCTGGATTCCCTCGCGACGATGGACATCCCGGCCATCGGCTACGGCATCCATTACGAATTCGGTCTGTTCCGGCAGACCTTCGCGCTCGGTCGCCAGGTCGA
>CAXNHL010000129.1:0-4176 GCA_964202105.1 Opitutales bacterium
TCCGGTCGCGGCTGCGACGGCCAGATCCTCGTCATCCACGACCTGCTCGGCCTCACGCCCGAGCCGCCGCCCTTCGTCCGGCCTGAAGCCAACCTGCACCGTGACGCGGTCGCGGCCGTCCGCCGCTGGGCCGCCAAGGTGCGCACCAAGAAATCCAAATGAACTGCGTCATCTTCGGAGCCGGCGGCTGGGGTACGGCCATGGCGATCCACCTCGCCCGCCAAGGCCAGACCGTCACGCTCGTGCCGCGTCGCGCCGAACAAGCCCTCGCCCTCGCCACCATGCGCGAGAACACCGACTACCTGCCCGGCCATCGCCTCGACGACTCGATCCAGATCGGCCTCGAGCCGCTGCCGGCGCTGATGGATGCCGACCTGGTTTTCCTCGCCTGCCCTTCCAAAGGCCTGCCGGAGCTGCTCGCTGCGATCGGCCCCGCCGTCCGCGACTCGGGCGCCAAGATGGCCATCTCGCTCTGCAAGGGTCTCGACCTAGCCACCCTGCGCCGACCGTCCGAACTCATGGCCGCGGCCTTCGGTGACGTCCCCGTCGCCACGCTGAGCGGCCCGAGCAACGCCGACGAAGTCGCGCGCGGTCTGCCCACCGCTCTCGTATTGGCCTCGACCGCCGGCGACGCCTTGATGAAGGACGTGCAGACCGCCGTCAGCGGACCGACGCTGCGCGCCTATACCTCGACCGACCTCGTCGGCGTCGAGATCGGCGGCACGCTCAAAAATGTCTACGCCCTCGGCGCGGGTCTCTGTGATGGTCTCGGACTCGGCTCCAACGCCAAGGCCGCGATGCTCACGCGCTCCCTGCAGGAGATGGCCCGGCTCGGCGAAGCGCTCGGCGCGCGCCCGGAGACTTTCCTCGGCCTTGGCGGCGTCGGCGACCTGATGGCCACGGCCCATGGCTCATGGAGCCGCAACCGTTCGCTGGGCGAACAGCTCGCCAAGGATCCGCAAGGCACCTTGGCCGCCCTCGCCGCGCGCAAGGAGGCCGTCGAAGGCCATCGCGCCGCCGAAGCGCTCTCGAAACTCGCGACCGCCCGCGGACTCGATGCGCCGATCCTTTCCTGCCTGCACGCGATCCTCTACAAGGGACTCGACCCGCGCGCCGGCGTGGTCGCGCTGATGACCCGCGACCTCCGTTCGGAGGCATGAGCGAGGCCGACGTCGAGACGCGGCGTTCCGCGATCGCTGGCCAAGGACTTTTCGCCCGCCGGGATTTCGCCGCCGGCGAACGCCTCGCGCCCTACCGCGGACCGACCACTTCGACGCCGCCGCCCAGACCGGAGACTGGGGAAGTCTTCGCCCTGGAAGTGGCCGCGGGACGCTGGCTCGACGGCTCCGGTGCCGATAACCCGGCACGCTGGGCGAACCATTCCTGCGAACCTAATGCGGAACTCATCTGGTACGACGCCGCCGAGGGGGCCTGGCTGACGAGCCTGCGCCCCCTGCGGGCCGGGGAGGAAATCACCTTCGATTATGGCTTTTCGTTGGCCGAAAGCCTCTTCCACCCTTGCACCTGCGGGGCCGCCGGCTGCATCGGCCGGATCATCGCCGCCCCGCTCCGCCCCGCCCTGCGCCGTCACCTGCGTTTTTCACGTCCAAGGGATTGACCACCCGACAGCCCAAGGTCAGTTTTCCAAGGTCAATCTGCCCATTTATCCATGAAAAAAGTCGCCCTTACCGAGCTCGATCCCCGGCTCCAGAAACAGATCACGGCCGCGGACCAGCAACTGAAGACAAACCCCCAGTATGCCGTGGAAGTCTTGTCCGGTATCCTGGCACGTAATCCGGGTTGCATCGAAGTGCGCCGCAGCCTTCGCAAGGCCCAGAAAGCGATGCTCGGCACCAAGAAGGGTCTTTTTGACGGCCTGACCAGCGCCCTCTCCTCCGGCAAGATCGCCAAGGCCGTCGAGGCCGACCCCGTCGCCGCCATCGCCGCCGCCGAAGAAGCCCTCGCCAAGAAGCCGACCGACGCCAACGCCAACAAGACCCTCGCCCTGGCCGGCCTGAAACTCGGCTTCCATGAGCTCGCCGCCTTCGCTTACGAAGAACTCGCGACCAACGAGCCCACCGAGGTCCAGCACTTCGTCGACCTCGCCAACGCCTGGATCGCCGGCGGTGACTTCGACCAGTCCCTCGCCGCCGCCGACCGCGGCCTCAAACTCTTCCCCGGCAACGGCGACCTCCAGGAAGTCGTCCGCAAGGCCTCCGTCAGCAAGACGATGAAGAAAGGCAACTGGGAGGACAAAGGCGACTTCCAGTCCAAGCTCAAGGACAAGGACGAAGCCCTGCGCCTCGACCAGGCTTCGCGCACGGTCACCGACTCCGCCACCGCCCTCGCCCAGGCCGGCGAGCTGGCCCAGAAGATCCAGTCCGCCCCGGACAGCCTCGACCTCTACCGCGAGATCGTGCGCATGTTCCTGATCGCCGAAGACCTCGACAGCGCCATCGCCTGGCTGCAGCGCGGACGCCTGACGAGTCAGGGCAAGGCTGACACCTCCCTCGAACGCCAGGAAAGCGACCTGATCATCCGCCGCTACGAGCGCATCTCCAAGCAGCTGCGCGAGGCCATCACCGCCAACCCCGCCGACGCCGCCAGCAAGGACGCCCTCGCCAAGAACGAGACCGAACTCGCCGACTTCCGCCTCAAGACCTCCATCGCGCTGGTCGAGCGTTACCCCAACGACTTCTCCTACCGCCACGAGCTCGGCACGCTCCTCCTCGCCGCCAACCGCCTCGACGAAGCCGTCCAGCAGCTCCAGTACGCCCAGCGTAATCCGAAGTTCCGCCAGCCGTCCCTCCTCGCGATCGGCCGCGCCTTCTCGCAGGGCGGCAAGTACGACCTCGCGGTCGAGCAGCTCACGACCGCCAAGAGCGAAGTCCAGCTGATGAACGACCTGAAGAAGGAGATCATCTACGCCCTCGGCGACACCTACGAGAAGATGGGCAAGGCCAAGGAAGCCGTCGACGAATACAAGATCATCTACATGGCCGACTCGGGCTACCGCGACGTCGCCAAGAAGATCAACGACTTCTACGAACGACAGAAGGGCGCCACGGCCTAAGCCCAACCGCCGCCTTTCCTCGCTTGCGGACGGCCCAGCCCGCCCGCCTCCCCTTTTCTGCCCATGGCACTCACCTCTTTTAAGAGCAACCTCATCGCCGACGTCGGCATCAGCATGGGAGACGAAGGCAAGGGTCGCCTCATCCCTGAGATCGTCCGCGAACTCCAGACGCTCACCGGCCGACGCGACGTCGTCGGCACCGTCCTCAAGGTCAACGGCGGCGCCAACTCCGGCCACACGGTCGCCGGCCTGAAGCTCAACCTGCTCCCGGGCGGCGTCGCCGAACACGACGTGGCCTGCCTCGCCCTCGGCGCCGGCGTCGTCGCCGACCCGCGCAAGGCGCTCTGGGAAGCCCTGCCCCTCGAGAAGATCGGCATCCCGGTGCTCAACCGCCTGCTCATCGACGAGCGCTGCATGATCAGCGACGTCTCGCACCGCATCCTCGACCTGGCTTGGGAAGACTACCGCGTGAACGTCCTCGGTCACGAGGCCCGCGGTTCCACCGGCCGCGGCATCACGCCGGCCTACGCCGACGAGGTCGGTCAGTTCCAGATCCACTACTCGGAGTTCCTCGGCGCGAAGTCCGACTACGCCACTCGCCTCTCGGCCCGCCTCAACCGCGCCGCTTCCATCGTCCGCGATGTCTGCAAGCTCTCGCCCGAGAAGTGGGCCGGCCTCTTCGCCAAGCTGACCGAAGCCGAACTGCGCGCCAACAAGGGCGCCATCGAATCCGGCGTCTTCACGGCCGCGGAATTCGATTTCACCCGCTTCGCCGGCAAGGAGCCGTTCACCTTCGACCACGCCGCGGTGCTTGACTGCTACTGGCAGGCCGGCGACGCCCTGGCGCACGCCATCGGCGACGTCCGTGAACGCATCCTCGGCGACCTCGCCGCCGACCGCCGCATCATCGGCGAGTTCGGTCAGGCCTACTGGCTCGACAAGCGCGCGGGCTTCGCCCCGAACGTCACGGCCTCCCACACTTACACGCCGGAGTTCTTCCAGTCCGCCGGCATCCCGGTCCAGGCGATCCACACGGTCGGCTGCTGCAAGGCCTACGACACGAAGGTCGGCACGCACGTCTTCCTGACGAAGATGCCGGAAGA
>CAXNHL010000130.1:0-4135 GCA_964202105.1 Opitutales bacterium
GTACATGTTCGAAGAGGTCTCGGGTTAGGTTCGTCAGGACGATCAGACGTCGAGGTTGGAGGTGTTGAGCGCGTTGTCCTCGATGAAGGCGCGGCGGTTCGGGACGTCTTCGCCCATCAGCATGGCGAACACGCGGTTGGCTTCGGCGGCGTCAGCGATGTCGACCTTGAGGAAGCGACGCTTGGCCGGATCCATCGTGGTCTCGAAGAGCTGCTTGGGGTTCATTTCGCCCAGGCCCTTGTATCGCTGGATCGTGAGACCCTTGCGACCGAACTGACGGATCTGGCCGATCAGCTCGAGGATCGAGCCAAGCGGGATGGGCTCGGCCTTCTTGACGATCTTCTTGGCCGGCTTCTCTTCGCCCTTGGCTTCCTCTTCGCCTTCGGCGGCGGCCGGGGCTTCCTCGGCGGTGGAACCGTCGATCAGGTGGTAGCGCGGCTCCTCGCCGGCGGTGAACTGCTTCACGTCCATGCCCTGGGTCTCGAGCTCCTTCAGCACCTTGGTGATGGCTTCGTTCTCGAAGACCTCGATCACGTTGACGCGCTCCTGGACGACCGTGCCGTCCTTGAGCTTCTTCTCGCGGTCGATCTTGTCGGCGAGGAAGTCCTCGACGCCGGCCTTACGCAGGTAGGCCTGCTTGGCGTCGGTGTCGGCGAGGAACTCATAGGTCTCCTCGTTGCCGGTGCGGGTGCGCACGATGAAGCGCGGGAGCGCGTGGGTCTTGTGGTCCTGCTGGTCGAGGAAGTCGCCGAGCTGGCAGCCCGTGCGGCCGATGCTGGCGCCGAGGGATTCGAGGCGGGCGAGGGATTCGACGATCTTGTCGAGCTTCTGGCCCGGGAAGACGTGCTTGTCGCGGAGGCGGAGCAGGTTCACGTCCTCGGAGCCGAGCTCGAGGAGGATGCGGTTCAGTTCCGGGTCGTTGTCGACGTACTGCTCGCGCTTCTTGCGCTTGATGCGGTAGAGGGGCGGCTGGGCGATGTAGACGTAGCCGGCTTCGATGAGGCCGGGCATCTGGCGGAAGAGGAACGTCAGGAGGAGCGTACGGATGTGCGAGCCGTCGACGTCCGCGTCCGTCATGATGACCAGCTTGTGGTAGCGGCACTTCGTGACGTCGAAGGCGCCGTCGCCCTCGTGCTTGCCGATGCCGGTGCCGCAGGCGGTGATGATCGTGCGGATTTCCTCGTTGGAGAGGATCTTATCGATGCGGGCCTTCTCGACGTTGAGGATCTTGCCCTTGATCGGGAGGATCGCCTGGTAGCGGCGGTCGCGGCCCTGCTTGGCGGAACCACCGGCCGAGTCGCCTTCGACGATGTAGAGTTCGCAGACGGACGGATCGCTCTCGGAACAGTCGGCCAGCTTGCCGGGGAGTCCGCCGGAGGACATGGCGGACTTACGGACCGTCTCGCGGGCCTTACGGGCGGCTTCGCGGGCGCGGGCGGCGTTGAGGCACTTGTCGACGATGCGACGGCCGGTCTTCGGGTCGCGCTCGAGGTAATATTTGAGCTGCTCGCCGACGACGGAGGTCACGATGCCTTCGACTTCCGGATTCGTCAGGCGGGTCTTGTTCTGGGACTGGAACTTCGGGTCGGGGTGCTTGACCGAGATGACGGCCACGAGGCCTTCGCGCATGTCGTCGCCGTTGAGCTTGGCGTCCTTGTCCTTGATGAGGTTGTTGGACTTCGCGTAGTGGTTGATCACGCGGGTGAGCGCGGACCGGAAGCCGGAGAGGTGGGTGCCGCCTTCGGGCTGGTTGATCAGGTTGGCGTAGCTGAAGACCATCTCGTCGTAGCGGTCGTTATACTGCAGGGCCACGTCGAGGGTCATGCGGCGCATGCCCGGCTTGGGCTTCTCGCCGTCGGCCATCACGCGGGGATTGGCGAGATCGGTGAAATCGACCTCGGCGGAGATCAGGATCGGCTTCTCGAAGAGGCGTTCTTCGTTGGCGTTGAGGAAGGAGACGTATTCGGCGATGCCTTCCTTGAACTCGAACTTGTCGGCGCGGTTGGTGCGCTGGTCCTTCATCTCGACCGTGATGCCGGGGACGAGGAACGCCAGCTCGCGCATGCGGCGGACGAGCGTGTCGTACTTGAACTCCTGGGTCGCGACGAAGATCTCCGGATCCGGATGGAAAGTGATCTTCGTACCGGTGCGCTTCGTCTTGCCGATGACCTTGATCGACTGCGTGACTTCGCCGCGGCAGAACTTCATCTGGTGCACTTCGCCTTCGCGGCTGACTTCCGCGATGAAGCTGTCGGAAAGGGCGTTGACGCACTTCGCGCCGACGCCGTTCAGGCCGCCGGACACCTGGTAGGCGCCCTTGTCGAACTTACCACCGGCGTGGAGGTTGGTGAGCACGAGCTCGAGCGTCGGGACTTTTTCTTCCGGGTGCATCGCGACGGGGATGCCGCGGCCGTCGTCTTCGACGGAAAGGGAGCCGTCCGCATGGATCTCGACCTTGATGCTCTTGCAATAACCGGCGAGGGCTTCGTCGATCGAGTTGTCGACGATCTCATACACGCAGTGATGGAGACCCGTCTCGTTCGTATCGCCGATATACATACCAGGTCGCTCGCGGACGGCCTTCAGGCCCTTGAGGCGCTTGATGTCGGCCGCGCCGTAGCTTTCGTTACCGGCGTGCTTGCCGCGATTCGGGGTTTTCTCGGAATTTTCGCTCATGTCTAGGTGTGTAAATAAATGATATTTCCCCGCCCGCAGGAGGGGTGTTTTCATGCTGTTTTTCACAGGGGTATCTGCAACAGGAAACACCCTCGCCGTGAATGTTTTTGGCCGCCCAGAAATGACTACCAATCAACCCCTTACAAAAACTAATAGGGGGTGTTAGAAACCGTTGCTCACACGTTACTCACAGCTGATTTCCGACCACCCCGACACCCCCGTCGAGCAGGCCGTCAGGCGGGTCCGAAAAAGGCCGCAATCGGACCGAGCGCCGCCTCACCGGTGTCTTCCAGGACATAGTGCCCGGCGTCGGCGAAAAGGAGCTGCTGGGCGGCCGGGAAACGGCTGATGAAGCCCTCGAGGAACGAACGGTCGAAGCAGAAGTCCCGCATTCCCCAACAAAGCAGCATAGGCTTGCCCTTGAGGCCCGCCAAAGAGGCTTCCACCCCCGCCAAGACGCTCCGGGTGGGGTGTTCGGCCTCCATGGGGATATCGGCCACGAAATCGGCGACCGCCCGGCGGACCGAAGCGGACCCGTAGGGGGCCAGGAAACCGGCCTTGGCGGCTGGTCTGAGCGGTTTCTCGACCGACATCCAGGTGGCCGGCCAAGCGAACCCGTTCAGGCCTTGGACGATGAAACGTCCGACCAAGGGGGCGCGGCAGAGGGCAATCCGGGCCGGGATGCGCTCGGAGAGGAACGCCCCGGTGTTGGTGACGAGGATCTTCCCCACCCTCTCCGGACGACGGCCAGCGACGCCGAAGCCGACGGCGCCACCCCAGTCATGCACCCCTAGGTCGAACTCCTTGAGTCCGAGATGGGCGATGAGGGCTTCGACGTCGGCGATGCGATCGGCCAGACGGAGGAAACGATCGGGGCGGGCAGACAGGCCCATGCCGACGTGGTCAGGGGCGATCACGCGACGGCCTTGGGCAGCGAGCTTCAGGATCAGGTCACGCCAGAGGAAGGACCACGAAGGATTGCCGTGGAGCAAGAGCACCGGACGACCGTCGCGCGGTCCGTGGTCGACGTAACTCATGCGTCCCGAGAGCGCGGCGAAATCCTTCGGCGCAAAGGGATAGAGCGCCTGTACGGCGGGCGATAGGTCGGCGGCGGTCATTGGCATTCGACGGCGAGCATCATGCTGGCGAGACCACTGCCGATGCCCAGCAGCGCGACGCGTTCACCGGGCTTGATCCGGCCTTCGGCGATTCCGAGCGCCAGCGTGGCGGGCACGGAAACCGAACCGACGTTGCCGAGACGATCGAAGCTCTGGTAATCTTTCGCGGGGTCGAGTCCGAGCTTCTCGAACAGCAGCGAGGAATGACGGCGGCCCACCTGGTGCGTGACCACGCGGTGCGGCGTGGATTCATCCCAACCCGTGACGCCTTTGAAGCGGCCCCAGCAACGCTGGGCCAGCGCGACGCCGGCGGCGAGCAGCGCCTCGGAGTCCGTGCGCAT
>CAXNHL010000131.1:0-4132 GCA_964202105.1 Opitutales bacterium
GGTCTGGCCGCCGTGGCCCGGCAGGAGGACGACGTCGTCCGGCAGGGTGTAGATGCGCTTCCGGATCGAGGTCAGGAGCTGGTTCCAGTCGCCGCTGGGGAGGTCGGTACGGCCGACGGAGCCCTTGAAGATGGCGTCGCCGGTGAAGGCGATCTTCTGGTCGGCAGCGTAGAAGAGGATGCTGCCGGGGCAGTGGCCAGGCACGTGACGGATCTCGAACTTGTAGCCGCAGGTCTCGACGACGTCTCCGTCATCGACCCAGCGGTCGACCTTCACCGACCGGAAGTCGTCGTCGGAGAGCGACGGGATCATCGACTGGTAGCGATTACGATACGCTTCGATGTTCTCGATGAGCTGCTGGTCGTCCTTGTGCGCGATGACCTTGGCGCCGGCGTCGGCGAAATAGCGACCATCGCACATGTGATCCCAGTGGCCGTGCGTGATGAGCAGGTGCGTCAGGTTGAGCCCTTGCTTCTTGATCTCCGCGAGCAACAGCGGGCCGGCGTCCTTGGGGGCGTCGATGACGCAGCAGTCCTTGCCGTTCTCGGCGACGACGAGATAGGCGTTGGTTTCGAAAGGCCCCAGCGGGGCGGCGGCGATCTTCATGAAATCAGGCTCCGAAGGCTTGACGCATCGCGGCCTCGACGTTGTCCGGAGGGCGCACGGCCTTGAACTCGCGGTTCACGAAGGCGTGGATGGTGAAGCCTTCGACGAGCAGTTCGCCGTCGCGCTCGACCTGATAGGTTAGCTTCAGGCGGGCCTTGGGTTTCTCGGCCAGGGTCACCGTGATGCGCACGCGGTCGTCGAAGCGGGAAGGGCGGTGGTAGGTCAGGCCGGTCTCCAGGACGGGCAGGAGGAAGCCTTCCTGCTCGAGCTGACGATAGGGTGTGCCGAGCTGGTCTAGCAGGGCGACGCGGGCCATCTCGAACCAAGGGAGGTAATTGCCGTGGTAGGTGACGCCCATCGCATCGGTCTCGGCGAAGCGGACGCGGGTCTCGACGGTGGCCTGAAGCATGAGGCTGTTTTGGCGTCCGCGGGTGATTTTCCAACGCCAAACGCACTGCCGGAGGCTTCTCCTTGCCCCGGTGGGCTTCCTCGGCTGAAGTCTCGGCATGGGTCAGCGCGAACGTTTCGTCATCTTCCTGGTCGGCGCCTTGCTGGGCGTCATGGTCCTGCTCGGCGGCAAGTCCTGTGGCAGCGAGAAGCAGAATCAGCTTCGGATGGTGCGCTCTTCCCTGAGCATGGCCCCGATGATGTATGACTACGCGGTCCAGCAGAAGGGTTTCTACGGCGCCTACGTCCTCTTCGAGCAGTTCGCGGAAGCCAAGGACGGAGGCAAGGTCCGCACGCTCGTCACCGGCGGCACGCGCCGCTATTCGCCCGAAGGCAAGGAACTGCCCGAGGAGCATATCCTGATCAAGGAGACCTATGCCGCCGGCGTCGCCTTGGCTGAGCCTGGCCCCGTTTCGGCTTATGCGTTCACCTTCGCGGACCGGATCGCCCTCAAGCTCAAGCCCGGCCATCAGGCGGCCGAGGTGAAGATCGCTTCTGGTGACGTCGCCGCAGCCTGGGCCGGCCACGAAGAAGTCCTCCTCCGTCTCGATGCCTGGCGCAAGCAGCCCGGCGGCGCGCCGTGGGGTCAGCTCGAAACTCTGGTCCGGGAATTGAACGGCCACCCGGCCGTCGCCGAGGCCAAGCTCGTCCGGATCGACTGGGTCGCCGAGGCTGACCTGATCAAAGCGAACTCGCCCAAATGAGCACGACGCTGCAGCGCGAGGGCGGTCTGACCGTGGCGCTCAGCCTGTCGGTCAACGTCCTCATGGCGGGAGCCAAGCTGAGCGTGGGAATCATTGCGTCTTCGCAGGCGTTGGTCGCCGACGGCATCCACTCTCTCGTCGATATTGCGAGCGACATCGCGGCCATCATCGGCCTGAAGTTCGCCCATCTTCCCAAGGACGACGATCATCCCTACGGCCATCATCGCTTTTCCACCTTGGCGACGATGCTCATCTCGTCGCTGGTGCTCATCTTCTGCCTCGGCCTCGCCTGGCAGTCGCTCTCCGCGCTCGTCAGCGGCGCCGAGGTCGCGAAGCCGGAGCTCACCGCAGCTTGGGTCGCCGGTGGGGCGTTGCTCATCAAGGAAGGCTTCTACCAGTATGCGCGCCGGCAGGCTGAACGTCTCGGCTCGCGCCTGCTCATGGCCAACGCCACGGACCACCGCGCCGACGCCGTGGCTTCGCTGCTCGCCTTGGTCGCGGTCGTCGTGGCTAACGTGAATCCAGATTGGCGCGCTCTGGATAAGGTCGTCGGCCTCGTACTCGCCGGCTGGCTGGGTTCTGAGGGTATTAAACTCTTCAAAGGCGCCTGCGAAGACCTGCTCGATACCGCTCCCGCGGCGCACGTGTTGCACGATCTCAGTGAACACATCCTCGCGGCCCCGGGGGCTAAAGGTTTCCACGCCTTTCGGGCCCGTCGCTTGGGCGATCGCTTCGAGGTCGATTTCCACTTGCAGGTGGCCGAGACCGCTACCGTGGCCGAAGGGCATGCCATCGCGGGCCGGATCAAGGCCGATATCCTGAAGTCGCACCCCGAGGTGGTCTCAGTGCTAGTCCATGTCGAGCCGGATGCCCCCGAGCATCGGAAGCAGGACGGTCACCACGGCTTCAACGCCTGAACGTGGGTTGCCTTCCCTGGGCGGACGGGCTTGGATGAGGTCATGAGCCTGCCCCGTCTCTGCCTTGCTTTACTGGTCACGGTCGTGTCCCTGACCGCCGCCCAGCCGCCGAATATCGTCTTCATCTTCGCCGACGACCAGCGCGCCGATACCATCGCGGCCTTGGGCAATCCGGTCATTAAGACCCCGAACCTCGATCGTCTCGTGAAGCGGGGCGTCGCTTTCAACCGAGCTTACATGCAGGGCGGAAATCAGGGCGCGACCTGTGTGCCTTCGCGCGCGATGCTGCTCTCGGGTCGCTCGTTGGCGCAGATCGACGAGAAACTGCTGAAGCATCAGACCTGGCCTAACGCTTTCGGCGCGGCCGGCTATGCGACCTTCGCTGCCGGCAAGTGGCACAATGGCCCGCCTTCGATCCCTAAGTCCTTCCAGCAGGCCAAGGCGCTCTTCGTCGGCGGCATGGCTAACCCTCTGAAGGCGCCGACCAGCGACATGCTGCCGACGGGTAAGCTGACCCCGGCGAAAATCTCCCCGAAGCACCTCTGCGAAGAGGCCACCGACGAGACTCTCGCGTTCCTGAAGTCGCAGGACGGCAAGCGGCCGTTCTTCTCTTATCTCGCCTTCGACGGCCCGCATGACCCGCACATCGTACCGGAAGGGTTCCCGATCGATTATGCGCCGGCCTCGATCCCGCTGCCGCCGAACTTCCTGCCGCAGCACCCGTTCGATAACGGTGAGATGGTCATCCGCGATGAGCAGCTGCTACCCTGGCCCCGCAAGCAGGCCGACATCCAGACGATGCTGGCTGAGTATTATCGTTATATCTCGTTCCTCGACGTCCAGGTCGGCCGCGTCCTCGACGCCGTCGACGCCTCGCCTTACGCCGCCAATACGATCATCGTCTACGCCGCGGACTCCGGCGTGGCCCGCGGTTCGCACGGCCTCATCGGCAAGCAGAACCTCTATGAGCACTCCATGCGCGTGCCGCTGATCGTCGCCGGACCTGGTATCGCCGCGGACAAGCGTAGTGAGGCGATGTGCTACCTCTTCGACGTCCTGCCTACGCTCGGCAAACTCTGCGGCGTCGCCACTCCGCCGGGCTCCAACGGACGCGAGTTCGCCGCCGTGCTCAAGGATCCGAGCCAGCCCGCCCGCCCGTTCCTGATGTTCGGTTACAAGACCATCCAGAAGGCGCTCAACGACGGACGCTGGAAGCTCATCCGCTATCCGCACGTCGACCGTACCCAACTCTTCGATCTGCAGGCCGACCCTTACGAGACCAAGGACCTATCGGCCCTGCCGGAGCATACCGAGCGTATCAAGGCCATGCTGGCCAAACTCGCCACCGAGATGAAGGCCGACGGCGACAACGACCCGCTGACTGCCGCGAAGCTCCTGCCCGCCGACTGGAAAGCCCCGAGCAAAGTGCCCAAGCCCGGACAGAAGGGATACTGAGAA
>CAXNHL010000132.1:0-4097 GCA_964202105.1 Opitutales bacterium
TCCCGACGAGATGATGCCGCCGAAGGGCGATCGTCTCACCAAGGACCAAGTCGCCTTACTCCAATCCTGGGTGAAGTCCGGCGCCGCGTGGCCGAAGAGCCGCACCAAGGCGCCCGTCGCCGGCCGTTACCTCCCCGGCACCATCGGCGTGAAGGAAAAAGGCTGGTGGGCCTACCAAGCCGTCAAGCTCCCCGAACTTCCCGCCGGCAAGTCCGCCCATCCGATCGATCGCTTCATCGACGCCCGTCTCGCCAAGGAAGGCCTGACGCCTTCCGCCGAAGCCGACCGCGCCGTGCTCATCCGTCGCGTGACCTTCGACCTGACCGGACTCCCGCCCTCACCCGAAGAGGTCACGGCATTCGTCCAGGACCAGGACCCAGCCGCGTATGAAAAACTCGTCGACCGCCTGCTGACCTCCCCGGCCTACGGTCAGCGCATGGCCCGTGCGTGGCTCGACCTCGTGCGCTACGCCGACAGCGACGGTTTCCGCATCGACGACTTCCGTCCGACCGCCTGGCGCTACCGCGATTACGTCATCAAGGCCTATAACGATAACAAGCCCTACGACCGTTTCGTGCAGGAGCAGATCGCCGGCGACGAACTCTTCCCCGGCGACCCCGACGCGCTCACGGCCCTCGGCTACCTCCGCCACTGGATCTACGAATACAACAACCGCGACGCCCGCGGCCAGTGGGAGAACATCCTCAACGACATCACCGATACCACCGGCGACGTCTTCCTCGGCGCCGGCATGCAGTGCGCCCGCTGCCACGACCATAAGTTCGATCCGATCCTGCAGCGCGACTACTTCGCCCTCCGCAGTTTCTTCAACAACACCGTGCCGGTCGAAGACCGTATCGCGTGGACCGAGACGCAGGCCGCCGAGCACGCCCGCCAGCGGGCGAAGTGGGAAGCGGAGACCAAGGCGATCCGCGCCGAGATCGACGCCCTCGAGCTGAAGTATCGCGACAACGCGACCAAGAAGGCCGTCGAGATCTTCCCCGATGACGTCCAGGCGATGATCAATAAGCCGACGGCGCAGCGCACGCCCTACGAAGAGCAGGTCGCCGCCCTCGCCTGGCGCCAGGTCGATTACGAGTATAACCGCCTTGATCGCTCCATCAAGGGCGAGGCCAGCGTCAAGCACGCCGACCTGAAGCGTAAGCTCGCCGAACACGACAAACTCAAGCCCGCCGAACCGCCTTACGTCCTGGCCGTCCGCGAGACCGGCGCCCAAGGCCTCGACGCCGTCATCCCGAAGAAGAACACCGTCGTCCCGCCGGCCTTCCTGACCGTCCTCAGCACGCAATACCCCGCCGCTCCCGCGTCCATCACGCCCGTCGCCGACGGCAGCTCCACCGGACGACGCGCCACGCTCGCCCGCTGGCTGACCGACAAGTCCAACCCCTTCACCGCGCGCCTGGCGATGAACCGCCTCTGGCAGCTCTGCTTCCGCCGCGGCCTCACGCCCTACGCCAGCGACTTCGGCAACCTCGGCGAACCGCCCACTCACCCCGAGCTCCTCGACTGGCTCGCCGATGAGTTCATGGCCAAGGGCTGGGACCAGAAGGCGATGACGCGCCTGCTCGTGACGAGCGCCGCCTACCGCCGTTCGAGCCAGCATGCCGACGTCGCTCGCGGACAGCTCAAGGACCCGCAGAACACCCTCCTGTGGCGCTTCCAGCCCCAGCGCCTCGAAGCCGAGCAGATCCGTGACGCGCTCTACGCCGCCTGCGGTGACCTCAAGGCGGAGAAGCAGGCCGGCCCCAGCGTGATCTACGGAGAGCCCGTGCGCAGCATCTTCACGCGCATCATGCGTAATAACCGCGACCCGCTGGCAGACATCTTCGACGCCCCGCAGTGGTTCAGCAGCGCGTCCTCGCGCGACGTGACCACCACGCCGATCCAGTCCCTCCTGCTGCTCAACAGCCCCTTCATGCTGAAGCGCAGCGAGACCCTCGCCCGCCGCGTGACCGCCGACGCTCCGGGCGACGAGGCCGCGCAGGTTCGCCGGCTCTACCAGCTCCTCTACGCCCGCGCGCCTTCCGCCGCCGAGGCCAAGCGCGCCGCCGCCTTCCTCGACGAAGTCCGCGGACAACGCACCACCGCCGTCGTCACCGCGGCCATCGCCCGCGACTTCCAGCCGGAGAAGGTCCCCTTCCGCGACGGCCAAGGCGCGCAGTTCGCCGCCGGCCACCGCCGCCCCTTCCTCGCCCCGGGCGCCAAGGAAGCCGACCTCACCGCCGGCTTCACCATCGAAGCGGTCATCGTGCCGCGTTCGATCAGCGACAGCGGCTCCGTGCGCGTCATCGCCGCACAGATGGGCAAAGGTAAGAGCGATGGCCACTGGCAGTTCGGCGTCACGGGCCAGAAATCCCGCCGTGCGCCGAAAGTCCTCGTGCTCCAAGCCTACGGTCCGCTGCTCGGCGGGACCTTCGGCGAGGCGGTCGCCTTCTCCAATCTGCGCATCGACCTCAATAAGCCTTACTACGTCGCCGCCTCCGTCCGTTACGCCACGCCGGAACGTCCGGGCGAAGTCGCCTTCACGCTCAAGGACCTGGCCAACGACGACGAGCCCCTCCTCCACGACAGCGTCAAATCCAGCCTCACCGGCGTGAAGACCGCGACCGAGCCCCTGCAGCTGGGCGGCAAGAACGCCGACACCGACGGCTCCTTCCATGGCGTCGTCGACGAAGTGCGCTTCAGCTCCGGCGCCCTCCCCGAAGACCAGCTCCTCTACTCCACCGAAGAAGTCCGTCCCTCCACGCTGGGCTTCTGGCGCTTCGAAGCGAAGACCGGCACGATGAGCGATTCCTCCGGCCGCGGCCGCGAACTTTCCGTCGGCGCCGTCAAAGCGGAAGCCGCGCCCAAGGCCGAACACGTGCCGATGGCCGCGCTCTGCCACGCCCTCCTCAACTCCTCCGAATTCCTTTACGTCGAATGAACGACCCACGCTGCCATCGTATCGAAGCCTCGACGTCGCGCCGCGACTTCCTCTTCAACGCCGGCCTCGGCCTGGGCGCCATGGCCTTCAGCGACCTGCTGGCCAAGGAGATCGTCGTCCCCGCCGCCGGCACGCCCCTGCAGCCCGGCGTCGGCCAGATCAAGCCGCGCGCCAAGAGCGTCATTTTCCTCTTCATGGAAGGCGGTCCGTCGCAGATGGACCTCCTGGATCCTAAGCCGCTCCTGAACAAACTGGCCGGCCAGCGCCTGCCCGACAGCTTCGGCACGGTCATCACCGCGATGGGCGAAGCCAAGGCCCCGCTCCTCGCTTCGAAGCGCGAATGGAAGCAGCACGGCCAGTCCGGCCAATGGTTCTCCGACTGGATCCCACACATCGCCTCCTGCGCCGACGACCTCGCGGTCATCCGTTCCTGCAAGGCGGACGGCATCAACCACTCCGCCGGCGTCTGCCAGATGAACACCGGCTCGATCCTCGCCGGCAAGCCGTCGCTGGGTTCGTGGATCAACTACGGCATCGGTTCCGAGAACAGCAACCTGCCCGCGTTCATCGTGATGCAGGACAACCAGAACACGGTCATCAACGGGCCGCGCAACTGGGGCGCCGGCTTCATGCCCGCGGGCTATCAGGGCGTGCGCATCCAGGGCGGCTCCGAACCGATCCCGAACCTCAACACGCCCGAAGCGGTCGCGGCCGACCTGCAGGCCAGCAAGCTCCGCCTGATCAACAGCGTGAACAAGGACTTCGCCGCCCGCTACCCGGACCGATCCGAACTCGGCGCCCGCCTGGCGGGTTACGAGATGGCCGCCCGCATGCAGGCCGAAGCGCCAGGCGTCGTCGACCTCACCGGCGAGACCGAAGCCACGCGCAAGCTCTACGGACTCGACGACAAGAACACCGAGAGCATGGGCCGACTCTGCCTCCTCTCCCGCCGCATGGTCGAGCGCGGCGTGCGCTTCGTCCAAATCTACCACGGCGCCGGGTCCAAGTGGGACGCCCACGCCAAGATCGAGACCAACCACGCCGGCCTCTGCGCCTCGATGGACAAGCCCGTCGCGGGCCTGCTCAAGGACCTGAAGGCCCGCGGACTGCTCGAAGACACGCTCGTCGTCTGGGGCGGCGAATTCGGCCGCAC
>CAXNHL010000133.1:0-4095 GCA_964202105.1 Opitutales bacterium
CCGAGCGGGCCGAACGAAAGGAAGAGCAGGAGGGCCGTCAGCGACGTCCCGAGCCAGGCGAGCCGGCCGGATCCCGGGCTGCTCGCGTCCGTTCCGGTCATTCCGAGAGGACTTCGACGACTTCCCAGCCCTCGTCGCGCACGAGCGCTTCGGCCTTCTTCCACTTGATATCCTGGGTCTCCGGTCCTTTGCGGATGCGGACGACGGCGTTACGGCCGATCTTCGGGGTCTGGCGGCGGAAAGGCTCCTGCTTCGGCGCGACGGCGGGCGTGGCCTGCGTCGCCGGGCCCGTGCCGGGTTCGGCGGGGCCGACGGCCTTGGCCTGGCCCTGCGCGCGGCGCATCAGGGATTCGAGCGCTTCCATCGAGGTTGCGGTGCGGAAGAGGCCGGAGCACGCGTCGGTGCGCAGCTGCTGCATCAGGCGTTCGAAGGCCTTGAAGGCCTCGGCTTTGTATTCGTTGAGCGGGTCCTTCTGCGCGTAGGTGCGCAGGCCGACGCCGCGGCGGAGGTCTTCCATCTCGGTGAGATGGTTCTGCCAGTTGCGGTCGATGGCGCGCAGGAGCACGCTGCGTTCGAGGTATTGGAGGATCTCCGGCGACTCGTGCTGTTCGCGGCCGGCCTGCAGGGCGCGGACGCGGTCGGTGGCGAGCAGGAGCACCTGCGACTTCGTGCGCGCGAGGATGTCCTCGAGGTCGAAGCGCATGTGGAACGTGGTCACATACCAGTAGACGAAGGCTTCCGCGGCGCGGCGGTCGGCGGCGCCGTCCCCTTCGGGGAAGACCATCGCGAGGCGTTCCTCGATCTCTTCCTCGACGATGTTCATGATCGTCGCGCGGCTGTCCTCGGCCTTGAGCGCGCGGTTACGCAGGCCGTAGACGATCTGACGCTGCTGGTTCAGCACGTCGTCGTACTGGAGCAGGCGCTTGCGCATGGAGTAGTTCTGGCCTTCGACGCGCTTCTGCGCGGTGCCGATGGAACGGTTGAGGAGCGGGTGCTCGAGCGGTTCGCCTTCCTTGAAGGACTTCTCGAGCAGCGAGGAGATGATGCCCGCGTTCGAGAACAGGCGCATCAGGTCGTCCTCGAGGGAGACCAGGAAGCGGGAACGGCCAGGGTCGCCCTGACGCGAGCAGCGGCCGCGCAGCTGGCGGTCGACGCGGCGGGATTCGTGGCGCTCGGTCGCGAGGACGTAGAGGCCGCCGAGTTCGCGGACGCCTTCGCCCAGCTTGATGTCGGTGCCGCGGCCGGCCATGTTCGTGGCGATGGTCACCGCGCCGTGCTGGCCGGCCATCGAGATGATGTCGGCTTCGGATTCGTGGTGCTTGGCGTTGAGGATCTTATGCGGGACCTTGGCCATCGCGAGCATGCGTCCGAGGGTCTCGGAGGCTTCGACGGAGGCGGTGCCGACGAGCACGGGCTGGCCGCGCTTGTGGGCTTCGGCGATCTCCTTGATGGAGAACTGGTACTTCTCCTTGCGGGTCTTGAAGACGATGTCGTTGTCGTCGGCGCGGATGCACGGGCGGTGCGTCGGGATGGCGACGACCGTCAGGCGGTAGATGTCATGGAACTCGGAAGCTTCGGTCTCGGCGGTGCCGGTCATGCCCGCGAGTTTCTGGTACATGCGGAAGTAGTTCTGGATGGTGACCGTCGCGTAGGTCTTGTTCTCCTTCTCGAGCGCGACGCCTTCCTTGGCTTCGACGGCCTGGTGCAGGCCGTCGGACCAGCGGCGGCCTTCCATGATGCGGCCGGTGTTCTCGTCGACGATCTTCACCTTGCCCTCGTGCACGACGTATTGCTTGTCCTTCTCGTAGAGGGTGTAGGCCTTGAGGAGCTGGCCGATCGCGTGGATGTCCTCGGAGACCTGCGCGTAGGCGACTTCGGCCTCGGTGCGGAGTTCGGCGCGGCGCTCGGGCGTGAGCGCTTCGTCGTTGTCGAGCTCGACGTAGCGGCTCGGGAGGTCGGGCAGCACGAACGCGTCGGGCTCGCCGGGGCGGAGGGTGTCGCGGCCGAGCTGGGTGAGGTCGGACTCGTGCTGGCGTTCGCTGACGGAGAAATAGAGGCGTTCCTTGAGGTGGAAGCGGCGGTCCTTCTCGATCTCGGAGGCGAGGACGCCTTCGTGCTTCTCGAGGAACTTGCGCCACTTGCCGTTCTCCATCAGGCGGAGGAAGACGCGATTGCGCGGCATGCCGTGGGCGGCGAGCCAGAGCTTGTCGAGGGCGTCGGCGGACGGCTCCTTGTCCTCGCCGAGCTTCTCGAGCTCGTCGCGGACTTCGTTCATCAGGCGGGTGACGAGGCGGATCTGCAGCTCGACGAGGCTGGAGACCGGCTGGCGGAGGCGGGGGAAGGCCGGCTCGCGTTCTTCGGCGACGGGGCCGGAGATGATCAGCGGGGTACGGGCTTCGTCGACGAGGATGGAGTCGATTTCATCGACGATGCAGAAGTAGTGGTCGCGCTGGACCTGTTCGTCCGGCGAGAGGGCCATGCCGTTGTCCCGCAGGTAGTCGAAACCGTATTCGGAGGCGGTGCCGTAGGTGATGTCGCAGCCGTAGGCGGCCTTGCGGTCCTCGCTGGACATCTGGTTCTGGATGCAACCGACCGTGAGGCCGAGCCAGCGGTACAGGTGGCCCATCCACTCGGAGTCGCGGCGGGCGAGGTAGTCGTTGACGGTGACGAGCTGGCAGTTCCGGCCGGTCAGCGCGTTGAGGTAGAGGGGCAGGGTGGCGACGAGGGTCTTGCCTTCGCCGGTCGCCATCTCGGCGATCTTGTTCTGGTGAAGGGCGATGCCGCCGATCAGCTGGACGTCGAAATGGACCATCTCCCAGGCCAGCTCATGGTCGCAGACGATGGCCTTGGTGCCGCAGAGGCGGCGGGCGGCGTTCTTGACGACGGCGAAGGCCTCGGGGAGGAGGTCATCGAGGGACTCGCCCTGGGCGTGACGGGCCTTGAACTCGGCCGTCTTGGCGCGGAGGGCGTCGTCGGACAGTTTCTGATACTCGATTTCGAGGGCGTTGATCCGCTTGACGAGGGGAGCGCACTTACGGAGGAACCTCCGGTGGTGGCTGCCGGCGAAGAGCTTGAGGATGCTGAGAAACATGGGTCCGGGAGCGAGAGGTAGCAAACTCCGACCCCACCCCCCGGGGCAAGCCTTGACTCGGGTTGTTCACATCGGGTTTTCGGCCTTGCGACCATCCTCCCGCCGTCAAGATGGGACGTACCCATGGCTGAAAACGTCCTTATCCTCGGCACCGGTTGCGCCGGCCTGACCGCCGCCATCTACGCCGCCCGCGCCGGCCTCGCTCCCCTCGTCCTCGAAGGCGGCCAGCCCGGCGGCCAGCTGACCACGACCTCGGAGGTCGAGAACTTCCCTGGCTTCGTCCACGGCGTCGACGGTAACGAACTCATCACGAACATGAAGGGCCAGGCCGAACGCTTCGGCGCCAAGTTCGCCTGGGATCGCATCGACTCGGTCGACTTCTCCGGACCGATCAAGAAGCTCAAGGGCGGCGAGGCCACCTATGAGGCCAAGGCCGTCATCATCGCCACCGGCGCCTCGCCCCGCCACCTGGGCATCCCCGGTGAGATGCACTATTACGGCGGCAACGGCGTGACCACCTGCGCGACCTGCGATGGCGCCTTCTACCGCAACGTCCCGGTCGCCGTCGTCGGCGGCGGCGACTCCGCCTGCGAAGAAGCCCTCTTCCTCACCCGCTTCGCCTCCAAGGTCTACCTCGTGCACCGTCGCGATTCCTTCCGCGCGTCCGACATCATGGTCCAGCGCGTCAAGGCTCACGAGAAGATCGAGCTCGTCCTGAACGTCACCCCGAAGGAAATCCTCGGCGACGCCAAGGTCCACACCCTCCGCGTCGTCGAGAAGTCCGGCGCCGATCGCGACCTCGCCGTGAAGTGCGTCTTCGTGGCCATCGGTCACGTGCCCAATTCGCAGGCCTTCACGCCGGCCCTCGCGGTCGACGAAGGCGGTTACTTCATCGCCGGCCCCAACACCGTCAGCACCAACATCCCCGGCGTCTTCGTCGCCGGCGATTGCTCCGACCACGTCTATCGCCAGGCCATCACCGCCGCCGGCATGGGTTGCCGCGC
>CAXNHL010000134.1:0-4068 GCA_964202105.1 Opitutales bacterium
GCCGGTCGCACCGCCCGCGAAGCCGGCCTCGGCGTCGGTTCCGACAAGGCCGAACCGACCTCGCCCCTCACGGGCTTCCTCGACTGACCGATGGCCGCGAAGCCCGGCAGGATGCGTGCGGACGAATTGCTGCTGAAGCTTTCGCTCGCACCGTCCCGCTCGGTCGCCCAGGCGCTCATCCTCGCCGGCAAAGTCCGCTCGGGGCCGGACGCCGTGGTCAACAAGCCCTCGCAGTCCTTCCCGGAGGACGCCGTGCTCACCGTCGATCAACCTCCGCGCTTCGTTTCCCGCGGCGGTGAAAAGATCGAAGGCGCGCTCGACCATTTCAAGATTCCCGTCGAAGGCCTGCATGGATTGGACGTGGGCGCCTCGACCGGCGGTTTCACCGACTGCCTCCTGCAGCGCGGCGTCGTCAGCATGACGTGCGTCGACGTCGGCACGGCTCAGCTGCACTCGAAGCTACGTAACGACCCTCGCATCAGGAATCTCGAGAAGTTCAACGCGCGGGAGATCAACAACGTAGAGCTCCCGCATCAGACCTACGGCATCGTGGTCATGGACCTTTCGTTCATCTCACTCGGCCTCATTTTGCCGATCGCCTGGCAGCGGGTAGGGAAGGGCGGTCATCTCGTGGCGCTCATCAAGCCGCAGTTCGAGGCGACCAAGGCCGAGGCCGACAAGGGTCGGGGCATCATCAAGGACCCGATCATCCATGCCCGGGTGGTCGATGGCCTGACCGCCGCCGCCCAGGGCCTGCCGGGCGCCCAGGTCCTTGGGGTCATCCTTTCGCCCATCGAAGGCGGGGATGGTAACAAAGAGTTCCTCATCGCGGTCAAAAGGGCCTGAATAGGGATAGGGACAGGGCCGGGGCTAGGGCTTAGTAATCTAAGAAAAGAGGCATAATATGCCTTTTTATGGCTATTCTAGCCCTAGCCCTAGCCCTGTCCCTGACTCTGGAGCCCCGCTCCTCCCCATTTCTCCTTGCCCTCAGCCCTCCTCCGCTTACTTCCAAACCTCCCATGACCACCGAAGGTAAGCTCAAGCGTTCCCGCAACCCCCTCGACTTCGATTTCACCGAACCCGAGGCCCTGTCGCGCTACGTCACCGAGACGGGCAAGATCCTGCCCCGTAAGCTGACCGGCCTCACCGCCCGCCAGCAGCGTCATATTGCCAAGGCCGTTAAGCGCGCCCGCAATATGATCACGATGAAGTAATCGCCTCCGCGATGACTTTCCCGGGCCGCCTTTTCAGGCGGCCTTTTTGTTGCCGGTCTGGGAGGTTGCCCCCGCCGGCGTCTCGAGGTAAATCGGACGGGACTCCCGCCGTCCGTCACGTAAGATCTCGTCTCCCTTGTCTCCGTCCGCTTCCCATTTCCTGACCTCCGCTCCCGCCGACCTTGCGCGGGCGGCCGAGCTCCTTCGCCAGGGCACCTGCGTGGCCCTGCCGACCGAGACGGTCTACGGCCTCGCCGCCGACGCGACCAATCCCGCCGCGCTCGCCCAGGTTTTCTCGATCAAGGGCCGTCCGCTCCTCGACCCGCTCATCGTCCACGTGCTCGATCAGGCCGCGCTCGCCGAAGTCGCCGAACCCGATCCGCGCCTCGCGCTCCTCGCTCCGCTCTGGCCAGGTCCGCTGACGGTCGTGCTGCGCCGCAAGTCCGTCGTACCCGATCTCGTCACGGCGGGTAAGGATACCGTGGCGGTCCGCATCCCGGCGCATCCGCTCTTCCGCGAGGTGCTCCGTCTCGCCGAGCGCCCGCTTGCCGCGCCGAGCGCTAATCCCTTCGGTTACGTCAGTCCCACGAAGGCCCAGCACGTCCGTGATTCCCTCGGTGAACGTTGCCCGTGGATCGTCGACGGCGGCGCCTGCGCCCACGGCGTCGAATCCACGATCCTCGACCTCTCCGTCCCCGGCCGCGCCCGCCTGCTTCGTCCGGGTCCGATCCCGCTCGAGAAGCTGCGCGAACTCCTCGGCGAGATCGAGGTGGTCACGCGTGCCGCCAACCAGCAAGCCGCGCAGGACGCCCCGGGGATGCTCGAACGCCATTACAGCCCGGCCACCCGCGTCGTGCTCTTCCCGAACGGCACGTTGCCGGTGATCGCCAACCTGCGCTCCGCGGTGCTCTTCCTCGGCCGCCGCGCGCACGCCCCGGCCAACGCCGACGTCTTCCTGCTTTCCGAAGCCGGCTCCACCGAGGAGGCCGCGCGTAATCTCTTCGACCTGCTCCGTCAGCTCGACGCCCGCGGCTACGAGACGATTCACGCCGAGCTCGCGCCCCCCGCCGGTATCGGCGCCGCCTACAACGACCGCCTGACCCGCGCCGCCGCCCGCTGATGCAGAACCTGCTCGACACGCTGAAGAAGGCCGCGGAATTCCTCGCGCGCAAGGGCCTGGAGAAGCCGCGCGTGGAGGCTGAACATCTTTTCGCCGCCGGCCTGGGCTTGAAGCGCCTCGACCTTTATCTGCAGTTCGAACGGCTGCTCAACGACGACGAAGTGAAGCGCTTGTGCGACCTCACGGTCCGCCGCGGTAATCGCGAGCCGCTCCAGCACATCGTCGGCAAGGTGGAGTTCCGCGACCTGGTCCTCAAATCCGATAAGCGCGCGCTGATCCCGCGTCCGGAGACCGAGGAACTCATCGACCTCGCGCTCGTGCTGTTCCCGGAAGATCAGGTCGTGCGCGTGCTCGACCTCGGCACGGGCTCCGGCGCCATCGCGCTGGCCCTCGCCGCTGAGCGTCCGCTCTGGAAAATCGAAGCGGTCGATCGTTCGGCTGACGCCCTCGCCCTCGCCCACGAGAACGCCGCGCAGTGCAACCTGACTGAGCGCGTCAACTTCGCGGAGTCCGATTGGTTCGCCGCGATCACCGACGCTTACGACCTCATCGTCTCGAATCCCCCTTATCTCACCGAAGCCGAAGTCGCCGAGGCCGACCCGGAAGTCCGCGAGTTCGATCCGAAGTCCGCGCTCATCGCGCCGGAGGAAGGCCTCGCCGACCTGCGCCGTATCCTGACCGACGCCCCGAAGTTCCTGCGTGCCGGCGGTTGGGTGCTCTGCGAAACCGGTATCGACCAGCATGACGCCTTGGCGGAGCTGTCGGCCCAGCTCGGTTATGCTGAGTCCGCCGGCCTGCCCGACATGAGCGGCCGCCCGCGTTTCTGGAAGGCGAAGAAAGAATAACCATCGAGGGCCATCCATTGTCTTGGGTAGGGTCGGCACTGCGTGCCGACCTAGCTAGGTCAGCACGCAGTGCTGACCCTACCTCGAGCCCTCTTGTCCTCTTGCCCTTCGACCCGCCTTCGCTCTTTACTGACCTTATGTCCCAGCAGCCCGCCGCCAAACCGAAGACCGCCATCACCCCGACCCGCCAGGATGACTATCCCGAGTGGTACCTCCAGGTGATCAAGCACGCCGACCTGGCCGAGAACAGCCCGGTCCGTGGTTGCATGGTGATCAAGCCGTGGGGTTACGCGCTCTGGGAGAACATCCACCGCGACCTCGACGCGATGTTCAAGGAGACCGGCCACGTGAACGCCTACTTCCCGCTCTTCATCCCGGTCAGCTACATCCAGAAGGAAGCCGCGCACGTCGACGGCTTCGCCAAGGAATGCGCGGTCGTCACCCACTCGCGCCTCGAGGCCGGACCTGACGGCAAGCTCGTCCCCGCCGGTGAGCTCGAAGAGCCGCTCATCGTCCGCCCGACTTCCGAGACCATCATCGGCGAGACCTACTCGAAGTGGGTGCAGTCCTACCGCGACCTCCCGATCCTCATCAACCAGTGGGCCAACGTCGTCCGCTGGGAGATGCGCACGCGCCTCTTCCTTCGCACCGCCGAGTTCCTCTGGCAGGAAGGCCATACCGTCCACGCGACCGAGGCCGAGGCCATCGAGGAGACCAACAAGATGCTCGAGGTGTATGCTGACTTCGCCGAGAACTACATGGCGATGCCGGTCATCAAGGGCCGTAAGACCGAGGGCGAACGTTTCCCCGGCGCCGTCGACACGCTCTGCATCGAATCGATGATGCAGGATCGCAAGGCCCTCCAGGCCGGCACCTCGCACTACCTCGG
>CAXNHL010000135.1:0-4045 GCA_964202105.1 Opitutales bacterium
GCGCTCCTCACCAACGGCGTCCTCGACAAGTTCGAGATCGAGCACAAGGGCGAGAACCGCATGGTCGGCGCGATCTTCAAGGGCCGCGTCCAGAACCTCGAGGGCGGGCTCAAGGCCGCCTTCGTCGACATCGGCCAGCCGAAGAACGCCTTCCTGCACTACTGGGATATGCTCCCCGCCGCCAATGACTCACAGGTCGAGTTCATCCGCGACAACGAGTCCGCCGAGCAGAAGCAGCGCAAGGCCCGCTACCAGGCCAAGGACATCCCGCAGCTCTTCCCGGCCGGCTCCGACATCGTCATCCAGGTCGTCAAGGACCAGATCGGCACCAAGGGCCCCCGTTCGACCACCAACATCGCCCTCCCGGGGCGTTACCTGGTGCTGATGCCCTTCAGCGGCGCGTGCGGCGTCTCTCGTAAGATCGAAGAGGCCTCCGAGCGCGAACGCCTGAAGGACATCCTCCGTTCGCTCACCATCCCGGAAGGCATGGGCGTCATCATCCGCACCGCCGGCGAAGGCAAGCAGGCCCGCTGGTTCGTCCGTGACCTGCACATGCTGCTCAAGCGCTGGCAGGCCATCGTCGAGAAGATCAACGCCCCGGACCGCCGGCCTGTCCTCCTCTATCAGGAGCCCGGCCTGATCGAGCGCACCGTCCGTGACTTCCTCACCGAAGAGGTCGACCGTATCCTCGTCGACAACCCGGAAGACTTCAAACTGGTGCAGGACCTCGTCGGCGAAGTGTCGCCGCGCTCCCGTTCGCGCGTCGAACTGTACGCCGACCCGATTCCGGTCTTCGAGCGCTACAACATCGAGCGGCAGATCGAGCAGCTCTTCCAGCGCCGCGTCCCGCTCCCGAGCGGCGGCGAAATCGTCATCGACGAGACCGAGGCGCTCACGGCCATCGACGTCAATACCGGCGGCCATCGCGGCAAGGACGGCGCCAAGGACGGCAACTTCATCACCCAGGCCAACCTCGAGGCCGTCACCGAGGCGGCCCGCCAGATCAAGCTGCGCAACCTCGGCGGCCTCATCATGATCGACACCATCGACATGAAGAACCCGAAGGACCGGAAGAAGGTCTTCGAGGCCCTGCGCGACGCCATGGAGGACGACCGCGCCAAGCACCAGATCCTGCCGATCTCCGCGCTGGGCGTGCTCCAGATGACGCGTCAGCGCCATACGGAGTCGAATACGACCTCGATGTACACGGCGTGTCCGCATTGTCAGGGCCGCGGTATCGTCAAGAACCCCCGCACGGTCTCCGTCGAGATCCAGCGCAAGCTCCTCAGCGTCATCCGCCGCCTCCGCGAAGCCACCAGTCCCGACAAGGAACTGGAGATCAATATCCTGCTCCACCCCGTCAACCTCGAGCGCATCATCACCGAGGACCGCGAGTTCTTCCGTGACCTGATGAAGTCCTGCAAGGTCCGCCTCGGCACCAAGCCCGATCCGACCTACAGCATCGAAGCGTTCAAGCTCTTCGACGGAGCCGGCAAGGAGCTGCGCTAAGCGTTCCGGCCGACTGTCTGCAAGGCCTCCGGGTTCGCCCGGGGGCCTTTCTGTTTACCGGCGCGGGCGGTGGGCGAGCAGGCGCAGGCCGTTGAGGCAGACCACGACCGTGCTGCCTTCGTGGACACTGACGGCGAGGGGCAGGGGGGCTCCGCGGAAGATCACGTAGGCGGCCATCCCGAGGGCGGCGCCGACCGAGATGATGATGTTGAAGCGGATCGCCCGGCGGGCCCGGCGGCTCAGTTCGATCGCATCGACCAGGCGCTCCAGATGGTCGTCCATCAGCACCACGTCGCTGGATTCCAGGGCCGCGTCGCTGCCTCGGCCGCCCATGCCCACGGCGACGTCCGCCGCGGCCAGACTAGGCGCGTCATTGACGCCGTCGCCGACCATCGCGACCACGTGGCCTTCCGCGGAGTAGCGGCGGATGGCGGCCATCTTGGCGTCCGGCGTGAGCGCGGCCGCGTAGGCTTGGATGCCGACCTGCTGCGCCGCCGCCGCCGCGGCCTCTTCGCGGTCGCCGGTGAGCATCACCGTGCGGATCTTCGCGGCGTGCAGGGCGGCGAGGGTGGGGCGGCTTGCTTCGCGGATGCGGTCGACGAGCGTGGCGCGGACCGTGACGGTCCCGTCGGAGGCCCAGACCTCGCTGACGATGGCACCGGCCGGCACCGCCGCCGCCGGGAGCGAAGCTCCGCCGACGAATTCACGGGTGCCCACGCTCCAGCGCGCGCCGGCGACCGTGCCGGAGACGCCTTGGCCGGGGGAATTCGAAAGCCCTTGGACGGGCAGGAGGCGGGCGCCTTCGAGCTGGCAGGCGCGGACGACCCCGGCGGCGAAGGGGTGCGTGGTCGCCGCTTCCAAGGTCTGCAGGGCGCTCAGGGCGCGTCCGCGGTCGGCGTCCGCGGGGAAGACTTCCAAGGCCGCCACCTCAGGGACTCCGGCGGTCAGCGTACCCGTCTTGTCGAAGCAGACGCAGTCCACGTCGGCTAGGCGTTCCACGGCGGCGCCGCCGCGGAAGAGGATGCCTTGGCGGGCGCCGGCGGCGATGGCCGCGAGGACCGCGGAGGGCACGGACAAGACCAGCGCGCAGGGACTGAGCACGACCAGCAACGTCATGGCTCCATAGAGCGGGGCGTCCTGCCCGACGGCCTCCGCCGGCGAAGTGAGCCGCAGGTAAACATAGAACACCGCGGCGGCCGACAGCGTGAAGAGGGCATAGCCGTCGCCCCATTTGTCGATGGCTCTTTGCGCGGGGGCCTTGCTGTCTTGGGCTTCGCGGATGAGCCGGACGATACGCTGGAGGGCGCTGTCCTTTTCTCCGCGGGTCACCTCGACGACCAGGCGCCCCCAGGAGTTGAGCGTCCCCCCGGCGACGTCCGATCCGGCCTGTTTCGGGGCCGGTTTGGCCTCTCCCGTGAGGTTGGATTCATCCACCGCGCTCTCGCCGGCGAGCACCTTGCCGTCCGCCGGCACGAGTTCGCCGGGCAGGACCACGATGCGGTCGCCGGGGTTGAGGGCCGCGACCGGCACCTCGGTTTCGACGTCATCCGGACCGAGTCGGCGGGCATGTTTGGGAGACTTGTCGAGGAGGGCGTCGATGGCCCCGCGGGTGCGGTCCATCGCGTAATGTTCGATCGCGCCGGCCGTCGAAAAGAGAAAAAGCAGGAGGGCTCCCTCCCATTGGGCGCCGACGATCCAGGCGCCGGCCGCCACGACGATCATCAGCAGGTGGACGTCGATGCGTTTCTGTCGGAGGGAGGCCCAGCCGTCGATCGCGGCGTCCCATCCGCCGGCGAGGCAGGCGCCGGCGACGAGGACGAGCGCCCAGGTCGCCCCGGCTTCGCCGAAGCGTTCCGCGACCAATGATAGCAGGCCTAAGACGCCGCTCGTGGCCGCGAGGAGGGCGAGCTTCCGCCACTCGCCCGGCGCGCCTTCGTCCGATCCGTGCGCGTGCTCGCTCATGACGGCATGCTGTCCGCGCGCGTCGCGTCGGTCAACCTCGCGTCCGCTCCGCGGTCGTATCGATTTCATGTTTACGATGCGGCCGGACGAAGGATTTTTTTACGCGTCGTCGGCGTCGTCCCGACGACATGAAAGTTTCCTCTTGCGCAAGCGCAGTTATTACCTATCACTCGTCATCAAGAGTTGACCGCAACGTGACGAACCGAACCGAAACCCCGAGCGAAAGCCTGATCACCGTGTCGCTTCCCCCGAAGCTTCACTCCGAGGTGGTCGCCTTCCAGCATCGGACCGGTCTGAGCACGCTGAGCGAGGCCATCCGGCTCGCCCTCGATCGTTACGACGACTCCCGTCCTTCCCTGGAGACCACCCGGTCCCGCCAGGTTTCTTTCCGCGTACCGTCGGAGCTCCGTACTCGTATCACCCGTCAGGCGCGCAACGCCCGGGTGAGCGTGGGGCGAATCGTCAGGGTGGCGCTTCAGGCGCTGCCCTCAAACCCAACAACGATCCAAAAAAAGGACACACCTATGGCTAAAAAGAAGGCTGCTGCTAAGAAGAGCGCCAAGAAGGCCACCAA
>CAXNHL010000136.1:0-4031 GCA_964202105.1 Opitutales bacterium
ACCCTCGACGGACAGACGATCGCCCTCGCCCAGAACAACAACGGCAACCACCTCCACGGCGGCCTGCGCGGACTCGACAAGCGCGTCTGGCAGTCGGAAGCGATCCGCACAGACTCCGCCACCTCGGTCCGCTTCACCTACGTCAGCCCGGCCGGCGAAGAAGGCTACCCGGGCACGCTCAGCGTGACGGTCACCTATACCCTCGCCGACCAGAGCGACGAACTCACGATCGATTTCGCAGCCACCACCGACGCCCCGACGGCGTGCAATCTGACGAACCACGTCTTCTTCAACCTGGCCGGCCAAGGTAGCATCCTTGACCACCGCGTGACGCTCCGCGCCGACCAGCTCGTGCCCGTCAGCCCGGCGCTGATCCCGACCGGCGAGCTCATGGATGTCGGCGGCACGCCGTTCGACTTCCGCCGCCCACACACCATTGGCGAGCGCATCGGCGCTCCGCACGACCAGCTCCGCCGCGCCCGCGGCTACGACCATTGCTATGTCCTCGGGCCGGACAAGTCCCTCAAGTCGGCCGCCTTCGTCAGCGAGCCCACGACCGGACGCACGCTCGAAGTCCTCACCGACGCCCCGGGCCTGCAGCTCTACACCGGCAACTTCCTCACCGGCACCGTCCAAGGCCGCTGGGCGAAGCCGTTCGCGTTCCGCCAAGGCTTCTGCCTCGAACCCGGCCTCTTCCCTGATTCGCCGAACCAACCAGCATTCCACCGCCTCGGTTATCCGAGCGGCATCCTTCGCCCCGGCGAAGCCTACGCGCAGAAACTCGTCTTCCGCTTCGGCGTCAGCCGGTAGGCGCTTACTTGGCCGCGGAGAATTTGGTGAGCATCACGCCATGAGCGGGGAGGCTCAGAGGTAGGCTGTCCTTAGTCGTGTCGACGGTGGTGACGTCCTTCTGACGCCAGAGATCCCGGGCGACCTGACGGCCGGAGAGGTTCAGTTTGCCGAACTCCTTGAACTCCAACTTCACGGGCTCCGCTCCAAGATTGAAGAAAGCGACCGCCCGGCTGCCATCGGCCAGATCCTTGGCGTAGACGCGCACATCGGCGACCAGGCCATCGACTTCATATAGCCGATAGACGCACGTCGCCTGCTTACCCAGCTCGTCCTGATTCACCGCGATGACCTCATCGTTGGTCAGCAGATTCAAGCTGAAGGCATCCAGCTTGGTCATGTCGCAACCGATGAGCAAAGGAGAGGACAGCATGCACCAGAGGCTGACGTGGGAATATTGCTCGTCAGCGCTGAGGGAGGTCGGGCGCGGGCGACCCCAGCCGATCCAACCGAGGATGAGCATGTCCGTATCGGTCCAGCTTCCTGGCTTCGTGTAGGCGGCCGACTTGTCCTGGGAGAATCCGATCGCCTTGACGCTGCGCCAGGAGTCATTGACGTCTCCTGTGGTGCGCCAGGCGCTGCCGCCGACGGAAGAACCCCACTTCCACACGTCGTTGCCGCCATACTGGCAGAGGCTGAAGACGATGTCGCGCTTCTGGGCGCGCAGGTGCTCGCCCATGACCTTGAAGGGGTAAGTCGCATAGGCGTCATCCTTGGACCCCTTCCGGACCGGTACGCCGTTCGGGTTCGGGACCTCGCCGCCCACGACCTGGCTATAGCTGCACCAGTCATATTTGATGAAATCGTAACCCCACTCGGCGAAGGTCTGGGCGTCCTGCGCCTCATGCAGCCAGCTGCCGGCGCACTTGCCGCAGGTCGTCGGACCCGGCGAGGAATAGATCCCAGCCTTCAGCCCGCGGGCATGGATATAATCCGCGAGCCCCTTCATGTCGGGAAAGCGGACATTGGAAGCAATGACACCACGTTCGTCGCGGAACGGGTGTACCAGGTCTTGGAGGGTCTTTTCGTCCGTCGGGAGGTGGTTCTGCCAGTAGTCGTCGATGTTGACGTAGGACCAGCCATGATTGGCCAAGCCGCTGCTGACCATCGCATCGGCGGCGCCCTTCACCTTTTCAGCCGTGATCGT
The DNA here is from genome assembly GCA_964202105.1 of Opitutales bacterium. Taxonomy (GTDB): domain Bacteria; phylum Verrucomicrobiota; class Verrucomicrobiia; order Opitutales; family UBA953; genus UBA953. Next base: position 1,997 of record CAXNHL010000136.1, read on the forward strand.
CTGGGCGAAGCAGTTCCAGCTATTCCACCCCATCGGAGGGGTCAGGGCGATGGTGTCCCCGCAGACGATGCGGAAGCGCTTCTCCGCCGAACCACGGGCGTTCTTGGCGCCCAGCGTGACGATGAACTCGCCCTTGGCGGATAGGCTACCCGAGATCCGGCCCGTCTGCGGATCCAGCTTCAGGCCGGCCGGCAGGCCCTGCGCGGAGTAGGTCAACGGACGCTCACCGGTCACAGGAACCGAATAGAGGAAGGGCGAGCCCGGGCGGACGCCGAAGACGGCAGGTCCGTTGATGCGCGGCGTGGCCGGGGCTGGCGGCGTCAGGATATACGGCGCGACCGGCGCCGGGACCGGCTCACCCGAGGTGCGGAAGGTCTTGGCGCCCGTCGTCTCGAAACGGGCATCCGCCCAGTCGGCGTAGTCATCGTTATCGCCATCCTCGGCGTCGCCCACCTTGAGCAGCAGCTGCTTCACCCCGGCGACGTTCACCTCAAAAGGCTTAGCTTCGGTGCCGGTGCGCATGACTCCGCTGCGCCAGAGCATTCGGCCGTCACCGATGACGAAGAACTCCACGCTCGAACGATTTGAGCCGCGCTTGGCGTCATCGAGTCCGACCTGCGCGGAGAACGTCTTCGCCGCGCCATCGAGATGAACGACGAAGACGCTTTCAGCGACTGTGCCCACGCCGCGCTCGAAGAGCTTGCCTTGGATTTTGAGCGGCTTCGCCTCCTCGGGATTCTTCGCGGCATGTCGGTTCTTCATGGGCTTCCCGTAGCCCTGGACGATCGGCTTGAGATTCAGGTCGTCGAGCCAGACGGTTTCGGCGGACAGGCCTACCGTTGCCAGCAAACAGCAGAGGCCAACCTTCGGGCAGAATCGCATGCGCTCATCTTACCCAAGATGAGGTGGGTTCAATGTAATTATCCCTAGGTTTTGACGCTCTGCTAGGTCAGCACGCAGTGCTGACCCTACCTCGAGACAGGCGGATGCGATGTCATCGCATCCCTACCTTTAATTACTTCGCCGCTTCGGCGCGGGCCTTGGCGATGACGTCGGCGAGCTTCACTTCGGCGCCGCCCTGACGCTTGCTCTCGTCGGCGGCTTCCATGAACGCATAGAGCTCGAGGGTTTCTTCGGCGGAGACCGGCGACTTGCCTGTGCGGAACATCTTCACGATCGCCTCGAGGAGGACTTCGTAGCCGTCGAACTTGCCGATCGGGGCTTCGCCTTTCTCCCCGACGGCCTTGCCGCCGTAGGGACCGCCCTTCGCTTTGCGATCGGCTTCGCGGAAGATGCCCACGCGGCCATCGCCCCAGTTACCCGTGACCTGGATGAAACCTTCGGCGGTCTTGTCGCGCTTCACGGAGACACAGCCCGTGCCCATGACGGTATAAAGGCTTTCGCAGCCGTGGACGCCATACCAGTAGAGGTCCGGGTGATGCGGCTCGAGGCTGGCCGGGCTGGTCGTATACGCCGTCTTGACCTTGCCGACGGAACCTTGCGCGACGGCCTGCGTGCTCGCCGCGAAGCGGAGAGAGGAGGAGCAGAAGTAAACCACTCCGGCCTTCTTCGCGGCTTCCTGGATACGGATGACGTCGGCCAGCGAGCCCGCGATCGGCTTATCGATGAAGACCGTCTTACCGGCCTTCAGCACCGGGAGCAGTTGCTCGAGGTGCACGCGACCGTCGTTAGACTCCAGCAGCACGCAGTCGACCTGAGCGCAGAGCTGCTCGATCGAACCGACGATCTCGACGCCCATGCCCTTGAGCTTCTCGCTGTATTCCGGGACGCGCGAAGTGCTTTCCGGGATGTCCTTGCTGCCCTGGGCGAAGGCGTGCGTCACGCGGAAGCCCGCGAACTTGGCGGCGTCAGCGGGATTCTTCGGGCCCTTGTTGAAGACCGTCGTGAAGGCCACGACGTGCGAAGTATCGAGGCCGATGATGCCGATCTTCTTCGGCGTCTCTTCGGCGAACACGGACGTGACGAAGGCGACCGCACAGGCGGCCAGACGGAAGAGACGGGGCGAACTCATACC
>CAXNHL010000137.1:0-4027 GCA_964202105.1 Opitutales bacterium
GGAGTTAAGTCAGATACCAACGTGCGTGCGTCATAACCCCGTGTAATCGCTCCGCTGGCGAATCAACTTTTAACCCAATGACTTGATGCGCTCCCAGAAGGGGAAATAGCCGCGGGTAGCGTGAGGGAAGAGACGGGTATCCCAAGCCCTACGGCGCCAGGCGATGACGACGCCGGCCTGGGCGAGGGCTGACTTGACGGCTCGAGCTTCGGCCAGCCAAGGACCGACGAACGGACGATAGGCGACGATCCGCTTGAGCTGATGCTTCCGGGCCCAGTCCACTATCGCTACGGAGAGATCATCCGAGGCCTCCGCGGAGACGTCCGCCCCGAAGTGGACGCCGGCTCGGGAGACACCGTCGCGCAAGGCGGCCTGCGTCCAGGTAGCGACCGCCTCCGACCAGCCGGCCTTCCTGGCCATGAGCTTAGGCCATGAGGCGTTGATCGCCACGAACTTCTCAGCGGACAGCTCTCCACGTTCGACCGTGAGATCCTCGGGATGCACCCACAACCCCGCCCTGCCCTGCGAGGAATTGATCCACAAAGGGTCTTCCGTCCAGGCCGCGACCTTCGGTAAGGCTGGCTCAGTGATCGGGAACGCTGCACTCGCCAGCTGACTGGCCTGCGGCGCATGCTCCCCGTCGGTGTAGTGTGCGATGTTATCGGCTCGCGCGACGTAGGTCTTACCCGGGGTCTGCAAGCCGGCGACCCAGCGCCAGGAGAGCGTATTACTCGCGACATCCCCATCGAGCAGGTGTTCGTAAAAGAACGCGGCCCCGAGCTCCCACGGCAGCTTCAAGGTGAAGACCCAGATCGAGGCGAACCACATGCGAGCGTGGTTATGCAGGTAGCCGGTCTCCACGAGTTCCTTGGCCCAGTCATCAAAGCCCGCGATACCCGTTCGTCCGGCGAGCGCGGCTTCCAGCGTCGACCTTTGCTCGGCGCTCAACGCATCGCGCAAGCGCGGCACGGCTTCCACCCAGCGCGACCAAGCTTCGGGACGTTGCTCGAGCCAGCCCTTCCAATAGGTCCGCCAGTAAACCTCCTGCACGAACTTCTCGACGGCCTCAAAAGGCCAACGCTCGCGGGCCGCGGCGACGACTTCCTCTTCCAGGAGCAGCCGCTTCTGCACCCACGGTGAAAGGCGCGAGATATTGGGATGTCCCGGACGGACAAAATTACGGTCGGCCGCATAGCGTCCGGCATCGGGCAGGAACTCCGCCAGACGCGCCAAAGCGGCGACACGGGTCGGGATGAAAGCCAGCGGCGCAGACATGCCGTGACCTAAACGGAAGCCACCGAGTCCGCAAACCGACCGATCACAAAGCCTGTGGCCATGCTTGCAGAACACGGGTCGCAATGAGCCAGGCCCAGCCGACTTACCCTCCCAATCTACTTATGCGATGGAAGTTCGCCCTAAGAAATAAGTCCGAAGCTGATGACCTCGCCGGCGGCGTCGACCAACACGGCGCATCCGGTCGTAGAGAGCATGATGGCTATGCCTAATAGGACTGCCGCCAACCAAGCGAGTGATCTCGATGGGCTTATGGATACTGACTTTGTAGGGTGGGACATGAATCAATTTTAACACGGCGCTGGCGCGACCGTGCATCGTTAATCCTGATAGATCCTATCGGCCTGACCCCATGGATGCTTCGCAAGATTGAATAAGTCCGCTCAGGAGCCCTTGGACTTGGTCGCCTCAATCTGACGGAGCAACTCGTCACGACGCACCCCGCCCCGCAGGCGATTCTGGTCCGAAATCTTCTTTTCCAAGAGTTCGAGATTACGGGCCGCGCCTTCATGCGAGCGAGCCGCGATCGACCAACAGGCGAAAGCTTCGGCTTCATCCTTGGGCACGCCGCGCCCTTGGCTGTGACAATACCCGAGGTGATTCAACGCATCCGGAAAGCCCTGCGCCGCAGACTTGCGGAACCAATCGAGGGCTTGCGTCTGGTCCCGCGGGACGCCTTCCCCTTTGGCGTAAGATAAACCAAGGTAACACTGCGCCCGGGCATAACCCTGCTCGGCTGACTTCCGAATCCACGCGATGGCCTTGGCCTGATCCTTGGGGACGCCGGCGCCGGTGGAGTAGCACACCGCGAGATTGTTCTGAGCCGGCGCATAACCCTGCTCGGCCGCGAGCGTGAGCCATTTGGCCGCCTCGACCAGATCCTGGGTCACCCCTTCGCCGCGGGCGTAAAAGCCGGCCATTTTGAAGCGGGCGACCGGATCACCGGCCACGGCCTTCGCACGCTGCTCAGCCAACAGAGGCGCCTCCTGCCCCGATTCGTCGACCGGCGCCATGACGATCATCAGCACGACCATGAGGAACACCGCGCCGGTGAGCATCAGGATAAACCCCTTCCATTGACGTGCCGATGACCATGACATGACCACAGGTTGCGTACCGTATCGCGAGGGGTCAAGCGGACCAATGGGCTTGGCACACGCTTAGGCTCATCGCAGGCTATACCCATGCGCCCCCTGCTCCCCGCCCTGCTCTGCCTGGCCTCTTTGGTCGTGGCTCAAGATAAGCCCGACCTTCAGGTCGTCGATCTCTCGACCCAGCAGGAACGTCAGGTGGTCATCGGAGCCGGTACGGACTCCCTTTACCAAGGACATCCGACGACCCTGCTGATGCCGGATAACCGGACAATCTTCGCGGTGTGGTGCATCAACCATGGCGGCGCCGCCGGCCCGATGGCCCGTAGCGATGACGCCGGCCTGACCTGGAAGCGACTCGACGCGCAGCTGCCCAAGGGCTTCGCGACCCACCAGAACTGCCCGAGCATCTATCGCATCGTCGACCCGGCCGGCAAAGCCCGTCTCTGGGTCTTCTCCGCCGCCCTCGGCAAACGCGGAGGGCCGGGCATGCCGAGCATCATGAGCGAGGACGACGGCAAGACCTGGAAAGAAATGCCTCCGCTCAACCTGCCCTGCGTGATGACGTTCAGCAGTCTGGTGCGCCTCAAGGATGGCCGTACGCTCGGCCTCTATCACCGTGGACCCGGCGGCGCCGACAAGGCGCCCCTCGTGACGCTCCAGATGATCACCGCCGACGGCGGCTTCACGTGGTCCGAACCGCGCATCGTCGCCGAAGTCGCCGGCAAGAACCCCTGCGAGCCCTTCGTCTTCCGTTCCCCCGACGGCAAGGAGCTCGCCTGCCTGCTACGCGAGAACACCCACAAAGGCCGCAGCCTGATGATCTTCAGCCCAGACGAAGGCGCGACGTGGTCGACCCCGGTCGAAACGAACTGGGGCCTCACGGGCGATCGACACAACGGCGTCTTCACGTCGGACGGACGCATGGTGGCCTGCTTCCGTGACCAAGCGCTCAACAGCCCGACCAAAGGCCATTTCGTCGCTTGGGTCGGCACCTATGACGACCTTAAGTCCGGCCGCCCCGGACAGTATCGCATCAAACTGCTGCACCATCACGGCAAACGCCTCGGCGACTGCGGCTACCCGGGCGTCGAACTCCTGCCCGACGGTACCATCGTGGCCACGACCTACGTTAAATACGCCGACGGACCCGAACAGAACTCCGTGGTGAGCGTCCGCTTCAAGCTGAGCGAAACGGACGCCCTCCTGAAGCGTTAACGCGCCGAGGGTTCCTGCGCGGTCAAGGTGCGCTGGTCCGGACGATCGACGCCGATCTTCACGATGTATTTGCCAGGGGCGAACACCGGCGGAGCGAAGGCCTTACCTCCGACCAGACGGCGAACATACACCGTCTCACCGGTCTGCTCGGCGATGACCTGCACGACCGCCGGACCGGCGGGGAGATCGACGGAGGCCAGGAAGCCGACCGGCTTACGGCCATCATTATCGGCCAGCACGAAAGTCTGCGGCCAGCCGGGGAACTGCTGGCTATCGCCCTTGCGGGAATCGCTGAAGCGAGGCCAGCACTCGAACGTGACCTTGTCCTGCTTGAGGTCGAAGCGGGCCACTCCGTAACCATCGGCGCGCTGGCGCTCGTCTTGGGTGTCTCCGGGATTGGCATAAGCCAGGACCGACATGCGGTT
>CAXNHL010000138.1:0-3988 GCA_964202105.1 Opitutales bacterium
AAAAAACAGTCCCCTGTGGATTGATCGTGCTGCGCGTCCCTTTCACCGCCGCCCACCATGATCAACACCCAAGACACCACCGCCCGTCCCGCCGCCCCCAAGCTGTCCATCCGCGTCAGCGAGGCCAACCGTCTGCACCACCTCTGGAACAACAACGGGACCTGGTGGCTGCACTACACCGAGCACCTCGCGGACTTCACCAAGCGCCGCGTCCGCCGCTCGCTCCGCACCCACGATCTCGAGCTGGCCATCCGTCGCCGCGACGAAGCGCTGAGCCCGGTCGCCGCCTGAACGCGATGACCTTGCGCCGGCACCCCGCGATCATCGTCCGCCACGCGCTCGCCGCGCGAGGACTCTGATCAGAAGCGGGCGCCCACGCGACCGCCCAGACCCCAGGTCGCGCCTGGCTGGAAGGCGGCTTGGGTCTCGCCGTCATGCTTGAAGCTGTGCCGGGCGAATGGCACCCACTCGAACTGCGCGCGCACGAACCAGGTGCCGGAAGCCTCGAGAAACTGCGTGACTCCGAGGCGGATCGGCACTTCGCCGACGACGACGGCCCGGCTGCCGTAAGCGGCGTCGGCGAGGCGGAAGTTCAGCGTCTCGTAGGCCACCGACAGGTCCACCGTCGTCGCGCGGTCGCCCGTGGGGAAGCCGCGGAAGATGATACCGTTCTGCAGGCCCGTCGCGCGGAGTTCGACTTCGGCGTAGCGGCACGGACGCCAGAAAGCCTTCACGTAAGGGACCGGCAGGATCGAATTCTCGAAGCGATCCTGGAACATCAGGCCGAGGGCGACATCGGTCTCGGCATCCGGCTGCCAGCGCAGCGCGCCGCCCAGGCCCCAGCGGAAACCATCGGTGAGGCCGACCGATTCCTCGGCGGCCAGCTCGAGTCCGTAGATGAGCTGGCCGGCATATTTGTCGGACAGTTTCCATTGGCGGAAGCCGGACAACATCAGGTCCTGCGTATTACCATAAGAGCGGTCGGTGCCGGCGACGGCGCCGGTGAAGTCATGCTCATAACGATACCACTCCAGGTCGACGGCCCGGTCTTCGGCCTGGTAGATCAGTTCGGCCCCGGAGCGGGAACGCCCGAAAGAACCCGTCACGCCGCCCGAGTGGGAGATGACATCGGCGTCGCGGCGTTGCGCATCAACCATGAGCAACCAGGGTTTGGGCTGCGTCTGGCCAAAGGCCTCCGAGGAGATGAGTAATAATGAGCAAATTAAGCCAAAATGCTCAACTTTGTGCAGTCTTTTCATCGTATTAAAATTTATTTATCCCCAAAACTCTTGGATAGCAAGCGGGTAGAAGGCGCTGGTTATTTTATGGCACGATTTTTGCTTAATAAGTCGCAACATGCTTATTTCTGCCGCTCCCACGCCGAACGCCGCCGATAACGTCTGGGTCCTGATCAGCACCGCCTTGGTCCTGATGATGTGCATCCCGGGTCTCTTCCTTTTCTACGGCGGCTTGGTCCGCAGCAAGAACGTGCTCTCCATCGCGGCCCAGTGCCTCGCCCTCACCGCCATGGGCATCCTCATGTGGTGGGGCTTCGGTTACAGCCTCGTCTTCGGCAAGAACTTCGCCGGCGGTTTCCTCGGCCACATCTTCGGCGGCAGCGAGCACCTCGGCTTCGCCGGCCTCGGCTTCACGCCCGACACCGCCTACGCGGCCGGCATCTCCTCGGCGACCTTCGCCCTCTTCCAGGCCATGTTCGCCGCGATCACGCCCGCGCTGATCATCGGCGCCGTCGCCGAGCGCATGAAGTTCTCCGCGGTCATGCTCTTCTCCTTCCTCTGGACGATCGGCGTCTATTACCCCATCGCGCATGCTGTCTGGGGCGCCACCGGCGACTTCTCCGGCATCGCGAACGGCGACGCCGCCTTCAAGGCCGCGGACTTCGCCGGGGGCATCGTCGTGCACATGACCTCGGGCTGGTCCGCCCTGCTCCTCTGCGTGCTCGTCGGCCCGCGCGCCGGCTTCGGCAAGCGCGCGATGCCTCCGCACAGCATGGTGCTTTGCGTCATCGGCACCGGCCTGCTTTGGGCCGGCTGGTACGGCTTCAACGCCGGTTCGGCCCTCGCCGCCGACGGTGTCGCCCTCCAGGCCTTCCTGACCACCACGCTCGGCGCCGCCACGGCCACGATGATGTGGGCGCTCGTCGAGAAGCTCCACCGCGGCAAGATCTCGGTGCTCGGTCTCTGCTCCGGCGCGATCGCGGGTCTCGCCACCGTGACCAACGCCGCGGGCTTCGTCGCGGGCGGTTCGGCCGTGGTCATCGGCATCCTCGCGGGCGGTATCTCTTACTGGGCCTGCTCCATCCTCAAGCCGAAGTTCGGTTATGATGACGCGCTCGACACCTTCGGCGTCCACGGGATCGGCGGCACGATCGGCGCGCTCGCGACGGCCTTGCTGATGGATGGCGCGGTCAACGAAGCCGGCGGCAAGCTCGTCGCGAAGGGGCTCCTCAAAGGTCAGCTGACGGCCATGCTGCTTTGCATCGTCGTCTCGCTCGTCATGACCTGGATCATCGCGAAGGTCGTCGGCGCGACCATCGGACTGCGCCCGTCGGAAGAAGCCGAAGCGCAGGGCCTCGATATCGCCGACCACGGCGAAGAAGGCTACAACGCGAATTAAGGCGGTTTTCCTCGGCCCAATAAGCCGCTCTGCCTTTTTTCGGGCAGGAGTTCGGACGGGCTTCGCTTTAATTTAAGCACTTTTAGGCCATCGGTTCGAAAGTGCGGGGTTGGCACGGGGGTTGCGAAAGACCTCTCGCCATGAAATCCCTGCTACGAACTCTCACTATCCTCGCCCTGGCGGCAGTGCCTTACCTGTCGTCGGCTCAGAACGCCCCCGCACCGGCGGCTGAACCCGCCAAAGTCGAAGCAGCCAAAGCTGCTCCGGCTGCCCCTGCGCTCGACCAGCGCGTGGCTGACCTCGAAGCCTACGTCAACAACACCGGCCCCAAGGCCGGAGACGACAAGGTCGCCGCGGGTCCGATCGCCGCTTCCCCGGGTCCGGGTCACAACGCCTTCATCATGGTGTGCGCCGCGCTGGTGCTCTTCATGACGCTGCCTGGCCTCTTCCTCTTCTACGGCGGCCTGGTGCGCTCGAAGAACATCCTCTCCGTGGTCGCCCAGTGCTTCGGTCTCGCCGGCATGGTGGCGATCCTCTGGTGGGCCGTGGGTTACTCCCTGGTCTTCGGCAAGAGCTTCGACGGCACCTTCCTCGGACACATCTTCGGCGGCAGCGAATTCTTCTTCCTGAACGGCGTCGGCGCCGCCCCGAACGGAGATTACGCTTACTGGATCTCCCAGAACGTCTTCTCGATGTTCCAGCTGATGTTCGCGATCATCACCCCGGCCCTTATCGTCGGCGCCATCGCCGAGCGCATGAAGTTCTCCGCGGTCATGCTCTTCATGCTCGGCTGGATGTTTCTCGTCTACTTCCCGATGGCCCACGCGATCTGGGGTATCACCGGCGACATGAACGGCGTCTGGAACGCCAAGGCCTCCATCAAGGCGATCGACTTCGCCGGCGGCACGGTCGTCCACATGACCTCGGGTTGGTCCGCCCTCCTGCTCTGCATCATCCTCGGACCGCGCATCGGCTTCGGCAAGAAGGCCATGACCCCGCACAGCATGGTGCTCTGCGCCGTCGGCACGGGCATGCTCTGGGTAGGTTGGTACGGTTTCAACGCCGGCTCGGCGCTCGCCGCCGATGGTGTCGGCGCCCAGGCCTTCATGACCACCACGCTCGCCGCGGGCGTCGCCGCCTTCACCTGGGGCGCCCTCGAGTGGATCCTCCGCAAGCACGCCAGCATCCTCGGTCTCTGCTCAGGCGCCGTCGCCGGCCTCGTCGTGATCACCCCGGCCGCGGGCTTCGTGACCGCCAGCTCCGCGGTGCTGATCGGCGTCCTCGCCGGTGTGGTGCCCTTCCTGGCCGTGGTCTACATGAAGTCCAAGCTCGGCTATGACGACGCGCTCGA
>CAXNHL010000139.1:0-3987 GCA_964202105.1 Opitutales bacterium
AGGCCGCGATGCTCGACGACTCCGGAGTGCTGATCCAGTCCATGGGCTATTTGATGACGTACTCCTGGGCGCCGAGGTTGGCGTAATCCTCATGGGTGCAGCTGAGCAGGATGATCTGCAGGCCGCGGTTAGCGCCGAGGTCGAGCATCCGGATGACTTGCTGGACGCGCTGCCGGTCGGTGAAGGCGAACGCGTCGTCGAAGACGATCGGCAGGGTGCCCCCGAAGTTCTCGGCGAGGATCTCCGCCGTGGCCAGGCGGATGGCCGTGGCGACCTGTTCCTTGGCCCCGCCGCTGAGGCTTTCGAACGGAGTGGGGTAGGGGTCCTTCGAGTTCGGTCTCACGAGGGTGGGTTCGGCGAAACCTTCGCCTTCCTTCTTGAGTTCGAGTCGCGCGCCATGCTCGAACATGCTGGCGAGGTAGACGCCCACCCGCTCAAGGAGCGGTCGGGTGTACTGGGCATCCAGCGCCTGCGTGGCGGCTTTGTAGGTGTCGGCCAGGAGTTTGATGGCGTTGGCCTGATCCGAGGCGCTGCGGAAGGCCTGCTGGGCGCGTTCATATTCGGCCCGGAGAAGTTCGAACTGTTCGCTAGGGTCATTGACTCCGTTCGCTTGCGCTTGGACCGAGAATTGAGCCGCTTCCTTTTCGGCAGTGGACTGCTTCGTTCGGGTCATGTCGATGGCACGATCCATTCGGCTGATTTCCTGGTCGAGATTGGGCGGGAGCTTGGCCAAAGATTCCTTGGTCGCCAGCACCTTGAGTTCGGCGACGGCGACGGCCTTGGTTTGGTCGTCGATGGCGGCATCCAGCGCTTCAGTCGTCGGAAAGGTCTGTTGGAGAAGCTTCAGCTTGATCTGGAGTTCCGATAGGGCCTTCTCGGCCTCGCCTTGATTCTCCCGGGCCAGTCGTAGGGCCTCATCCGCATCGGTGCGCGTATCTTCTGCCATCTGGGCTTTTGTCTCGAGGCGATCGACCTCCGCCTGGGATGCTTTCGTGGCTTTCTTGAGCTCGGAGACCTGAGTTGATAGCGTCGGCAGGTCCTTGCCGATCTGCGGGGGAGTGCCGCCCACCCGCGTGAGGCTTGAATCGAGCGCGCTGATGGCGTTGTCGAGCTGCTTCAGGTTGCTGGGGTCGTCGCCATCGCTTTTCGTGCCGTTGTTCTTCGTTCTGATATCGATGGTCTGTTCGATGCCGGCACGTTCGGCGCGTGCACGTTCGGCTTCGGCGAACGTGCCGACGCGGTGCTTAAGAAGAAGTTCGGCGAGCGTGGTGGCGGTCTCCTCCGCGTTCTTCTGTAGTCCCGGCAGGTCTTCGCCGCCCGGGGAGAGCTGAATCTGGCTGCCGTCCTTCGTGGTGATCAGGGTGGGCTGTGCGATGAGCATGTCCTCGCCGACCTTTAGCTCCGAGTTGCCTACCATGATGCCTTGCGGCCCCTCGAGGAGCTTCACCCGTGCGCTCAGGGCCTCCAGCGCGATGCGGGCCGTAGCGGCCTCCTTTTCGGCCTTCTGCAGCGACTTGAACGCCTTCTCGGAAATCTCCGGCAGGGTGGCCAGCTTGGCCTTCAGGTTATCGAGTTCTTCGGCTCCGGCCTTGGCTGCGGCCAACGTTTGCTCCAGCCCGAGCTTGGATTGGTGGGCGAGCGCCAGTTCTTCGATGATGCGGGCGATCTCGAGCGACTTCTTGGCTTCGGCCAGGCCCGCCTTGGCGGCATTGTAATTCGTTACCGCGTCGAGATGGATAGCCTCTGCCTGCGCGACTTTCTGGCTTCCTGGCAAGGCGTTCTTCTCGGCTGCGGCCAGGGCCGTCTTCGTGGCTTCGATGTCCCTGGTCGTACGTTGTAAATCCTGAAGTTTACGTAAGGCCGACTCAGCCTGCGTGGTCTGGCCTTTGAGTTCGGCATCCAGTCGCGTGAATTCCAGCTGCTGGGCGCGGAGGACGTCGACTGCGGCTTCCTGCTGGACGAGCAATGTCTTCGTCGTCTCGCTGTCTCGGCTTGCCTGTTCTAGGCCGTCGATCGCCTGACGGATCTTCTCCAGGTATTCCTTGGCGGATTCGAAGCGTACCTTCGCCTTGGCCATGTCCGACTCGGCTTTGCCGGCGGCGGAGCCGTCCTTGAAGTCATCGTTGGAGCCTTTGAAGATCTTACCTCGTTCTTCTAGGAAATGTCTGGCCAAGGCGGCGTCCTTGTTCGAGCTGCTGAGCGCCGTTCCCCCGAGGGTGCGCAGGCGGGCGTTGAGCTCTTCGGCCGGCAACTTGGCTTCGTTGGTCGGATCGTTGAAGCTCTGGCCTTGTTCGATCCAGAGGTGAGCCCAGCTGGAGGCCAGGGCCGAAGGGGCGACGCCAGATTTCGTACCCAGAAGCCGGCCGATGGCATCGTCTGCCGGATCGCTGCTGAGAGGGCTTCCGCCGACTTCGCCGAATTCAACGACCCCTTTGTTGCCATCAAATTTCTTATAGATGCGGTATTGCTTTCCCTGGTTCTCGAGCAGGAGTTCGACTTCCGGCGCGGCGGATCCGTTGCGAGGCGCCATGGCCCGGTGCTCGGCGGTCTGCCCTTTGGCTTTCAGGAACAGGCAGCGGTGGATGGCCTCGACGATGGTGGACTTGCCGCTCTCGTTGCGGCCGCCGATGAGCTGAAGTTTAGGGTGGAAATCGACCGTGATGTCCTGGTGCAGACGGTAGTTGCGGATGGTGACCTGCTTGATGCGCATGGGAGTCGGGCTTTTACTTGAGGTTCACGAAGAGCTCACGGAGCGCGAGCTGGGCGATCCGCCCTTGGTCGCCCGGGAGGGCGGTCTGGGCTCGGAGGATCCTGGCCACATCGGCGGTCAGCGGATTCTCCGCCGATTCGGTCAGTCTGATCATCTCGGCTTCGCTCGGCACGTTCTGGACTTCGCCATATCGTTTCACCCGGACGATGCGGCCACGGATCGTCTCGATGAGTGCTTCGAGGCGTTGACTAGCCTCGATGCCGAGCTTGCCGTTTAGGGTGAGTTGGAGGAGGTCCTCGTTGACGCGCTTCTCGAGCAAGGCGCCTAGCTGGGCTTCGACCATGTCGACGTCCTGATCGGAGTTGACCGAGAAATCCCGGACGTGCCATTGCAGCAAGGTGGTGGCGATCTGTTTGACTGACGGCGTTTGGCCGCGACCGACTTCGACCGAGAGCGTATAGCCGGGCTTGTTGTCCTGTCCCTTGGGGAAGCGATCGATCTCCGGCGTGCCGGAATACCACACCTTCGGGGCGCATTCACGCATGCCGTGCCAATCGCCGAGGGCGACGTAGTCGATCTCGGCCAAGGGCAGGCTTTCGTGGCGGATGTGATTGGAGGTCACGCCGACACCGCCGTCTTCGTCGCTCGAGGAACTGAAGCCCTGGACGGTACCATGGGCGAGGACGATGCGCGGCTTACCTTGGAACTCCGGGCGAGAGAAGTCGACCTGTTGAATCCAGAGCGAAGGATCCGCATGGTCCATGCGTGAGAGCAGGGGGCAGGGGAGCAGCACGATGTCCTCGAGCACGAGCGGTTCGCGGGTCAGGATGATGCGGAAGTTGGGAGCTTGCTGCTCCATCTCCTTCCGGAGGTAAGGCTGGTCCCAGGCTCCGCCTTGACCGCCGAAGTCATGGTTGCCTGGGATGGCGTAGACGGGCACTCGCCATTTGCCGATCTTGTTGAAGGCGGCCGAGACCGTAGTCTTGGAAGGGTGCAGGGAGTCGAAGAGATCACCGGCGACCAGGACGAACCGGGCGCCTTCGGATTTGACCAGCTCACCGATGCGGTCGAGGACGTCGAGGCGGGCCAGTTTGGCCGGCTCGCGTTTCTCGGCGTCTTCCATCGTGCCGTAGGGTTTGCCGAGCTGCCAGTCGGCGGTGTGGAGGAAGCGGGTGGGCATGCCAAGACTCTGCCTTTCCGGGTCACCTTCGCCAGCGTATCTTGATCGATTCTGAATATTTATTGGAGCAATCTAGAACTTGCCTCACTGCTCAGTT
>CAXNHL010000140.1:0-3966 GCA_964202105.1 Opitutales bacterium
GCTGATCGTGGGCGCCGAGGGTCAAGGGCAGGGAGTATGGACGATCAAGCTGGCGGACTACCGGGCGAAGGTTCCGGCTTCACAGCGTAAGGCCACCGAGGAGGCCGCGCAGAAGGTCATCCAAAAGACGCCGGCTCACCGCTGAGCCCGCTGGCGCGTCAGTAGTTGAGCGAAGCCAGGACGCCGAGGCCGTGGTAGTGGCGCCAGCCTTGGCCGCCGCGGGTCGTGCGCCAGAGGTAGAACAGGCGCAGGTCAAGATGGTCGGACGGACGCAATAGCACGCCGAAGGGCGTCAGGCGGTTCTCGGTCACCCGCTCCTGGTTGAAATCGAAGAACACCTCGTTGTTGGCGTAGAGGCCGCGGAAGAGCCCTTCGCGATGGAGCGTCCAGTCCAGCTGAGGGCGGATACGGATGCGGGTCGTGTATTCGTCGCCACCGTCGCGCCAGCGCCATTCGACGCGATCACGGAACGACAGCGTGAGCGAGTCCGTCAGGCGGAAGGTCGGGTTGACCTCGAATTCGAAGCGCAGCCAGCTCGGCTGGGCGGTCTCGTCGGCGTTGAAGGCCTCGAGCACCGAGAGGTTGGCCTGCAGTTGCCAGGTCGCATTCAGGTCATAGCGCACGCGCGGGCTCACGATCCACGTATGGATGTCGCCGCCGCCGTCGTCGGCGCGGAGGTCGAGGTAGTTGCCGACGCTCCACTTCTCGTTCAACCGCAGCCAGATATTGTTCTGATACCAACCTTGCGTCCCTTCGGCACAGAGGAGGGCGGGGAAGAGGCTGAGGAGGGCGACCAGACGCATGGAATCAGCCGAAGAGGGGGCGCACGGCAGGCTTGGTGACCTTGCCCATGGCGTTGCGAGGCAGTGCCGGCACGACGGCGAGACGTTGCGGGACCTTGTAGACCGAGAGGCGCGATTTGCACCACTCACGTAGGGCGGGTAGTGTCAGCGTGGCGCCGGGCTTGGTGACGATCGCGGCGCTCACCGCCTCGCCCCAGGTGTCGTCGGGCATCCCGATGACCGCGCACTCGGCGACGGCGGGATGTTCGAGCAGCGTGGCTTCGATCTCGAGGGCGGATAGTTTGTAACCACCGCTCTTGATGATATCCACCGAGAGCCGGCCCATGATCCGGTAGTAGCCAGTCTCGAGCACGGCCATGTCGCCGGTCCGATACCAGCCGCCGGACTCGAAGGATTCGGCCGTGGCGGCGGGCTTGCCCCAGTATTCCGTGAACACGTTCGGTCCGCGGACCTGGATCTCGCCCGGGGTGTCCTCCGCGGTGATGATGTCGCCGTTCTCGGCCTTGAGGCGGACCTCGACGCCGGGGAGCGCATGGCCGACCGCGCCCGGGCGTCGTTCACCGCGCAGGGGATTGGAGATGGCCATGCCGATCTCGGTCATGCCATAGCGCTCGAGGAGTTTCTGGCCCGTGAGGGCGGTCCACTGCTCATGCACGCTGGCGGGCAAGGCCGCGGAACCGGAGACCATCAGGCGCATACGCTGGAAGCCGACGACGATCGCGACGCGTTCGGCGGGCGTGGCCGCCTCGAGGGCCTGGATGAGCTTCACGTAGATCGTGGGCACGGCCATGAAGAGCGTGTAAGCGTCCGCCTGCACGCGCGCGAGGATCGCGGGCTGGTCGAACTTCGCGAACGGCTCGATCGTCGCGCCGGCCCAGAGGGCGCAGCTGGTGACGTTGATGATGCCGTGGATATGGTGCATCGGCAGGAACAGCGGGATGCGGTCGGTGGCCTGCCAGGCCCAGGCCAGGATGAGGCTTTCGACCTGCGCGGCGATGTGGGCGTGGGTCGTCACGACGCCCTTGGGTTTGCTCGTCGTGCCGCTGGTGTAGAGGATCATCGCGCGGCGGGCGGGCGTGAGCTCTGGCAGCTTGCCCGCCGGTCCGGCCGCGGCGTCGCTATCGACCAGACGCAGCCCGAGGCGGGCGCAGAGCGGGGCGATCTTCTTGGCGCTGGCGGCATCGGCCAGGACGACGGTGGCGCCGCTGTCGGTCAGCGCGTATTCCCATTCCGGCTCGGTGGCCGTCAGGCAGATCGGGACCTTGACCGCGCCGGCCCGCCAGAGGCCCCACTGCGCGGCCACGTAGCCGGGGCCGGCCGGGGCGAGGAGGGCGACGCGCGCTTCCTGCAGGTCGTCGGCGCCGGCGAGGAGCGTCGTGGCGAGCGCGGCGGAGCGATCCAGCAGCTCCTGATAGGTCGTGTCGCCGGTCGGCGAACGGAAGGCGACGGACGCGGCGTGCCCGCGGGCGCGGGCGATGAGCGGAAGTTCGGGCATGGTCAGAAGAGGGCGCGGTTGATCATGAAGACCAGCGAAGGGCCGAGCAGGCAGCCCAGGCCGGTGAAGAAGGTGGCCGTCATCGCGCCGTAAGGGACGAGCTTCGGGTCGGTGGCCGCCAGCGCGGCCATCACGCCGCTGTTGGTACCCATCAGGCCGCCGAACACCATCGCCGAGCGCGGGTTGTCGAGGCCGATGGGCTTGGCGAGAAATGGCGTCAAGACCATGACCAGGATGGCCTTCACGAGGCCGGCGGCGATGCTCAGCGCGATGACTTCGCTGCTGGCGCCGATGGCCGCGCCGGTGACCGGGCCGACGATGTAGGTCGCCGCGCCGGCGCCGATGGTGGTGATGCTGACCGCATCGCGATAACCGAACGCGTAGGCGATCAGGCCGCCGACGAAGAAGGAGATGAACAGTCCGGTCAGGAGCGAGACCGCCCCGATGACGCCGCTCTTGGCGAACTCCTCCAGCTTCACGCCGAAGGCCGTGGCCACGATGGCGAGGTCGCGCAGCATCGCCCCGCCCATCAGGCCCACGCCCGCGAGCACGGGCAGGTCGGCGACGCCCTTCTTGCCGCCGACCGCGGCGGCCAGGATGAGTCCGACGAGGATGGCGATCGCGCTACCATGCAGGCGGCCGCGGGTGAGCTTGTCCGAGGCCCAGTAGGCGAAGGCCATCGTGAGGCCGACAAGCGCGAAGGCCGTCAGCAGGCCGTAGTCGGCCAGCACTTTCTCCACGATCGGGCTCATCGGGAGACCTCCTGGCTACGACCGGCGCGCGCGAGGATTTTCACGAGGGCAAAGCAGATAGCCACCGTCACCGCGCCGGCCAGGAAGGCCATCACGCCGCCGCCGAGGGCGCCACGGACGTTCTGGCTCGCGGCCATGGCGACGACGATCGGGACGTAGATCTGGCCCCAGAAGATGATGCCGCTTTCCGAGGGCGGCGACATGAGCCCGCGTCGCCGCAGCCAGTCGGAGGAAAAAATCAAGAGCAGCATCGCCACGCCCACGCCGCCGATGTCGGCGTCGACCCCCACGAGGGTGCCGAGGAGTTTTCCGATCGATACGCCGATGAGAAGGCAGGCGGCCAGTAGGGCGGTTCCGTAGATGGGCATGGGTCGGGGTCAGCTCTTCTTAGACGACCGCTCGGCGGGACGCACGGTCGAATCAAGCCCCGGTGTTAGGGGGAGGGATTAGGGGCGGGGGTAGGGGTAGTCCATGCGAGAGTATCGAGTATGGAGTATGGGGTGGCGCAGCACTTCGGGTGGCGGGTGGTAGCCCCGGGTGGCAGGGGGCGGGAATAATCCATGCAGGCCTCCACTCGGTCCTCTGTTCAGCTACAGCTAAGTCGTGACGCGGTCCCGACCCTACCTAGAGACAGCTAGGGCAGCACGCGGTGCTGCCCCTACCCGATACAGGGGCACAAAAAAGGACGGCTCGGAGAGCCGCCCCTATCTAGGTGCCGTCTGGCCATCTGGCCAACGGATCAACCGATCAACTGTTCACGCAGGCAGCGTGAACGCGGGGAGCTTACGGATTTCGCCGCCGGCCATCGCGGACTCGTGGGCGAGGATGCCCGTGCAGGTCCAGTTGGCGGACTGACGCGCGTTCGGGAACGGCTCGCGCTTGGCGAGCAGCGCCTGGATGAACTCGTTGGCGAGGT
>CAXNHL010000141.1:0-3956 GCA_964202105.1 Opitutales bacterium
ACTTGGTCGATGCGGAGGTAGGCGCAACGGATGGCCAGCAGTCCGGACTTACGGGCCACCGTCTTGCCCGGGGCGCGGGTGAGCGTCACGTCGCGCAGGAGCACGTCCTTCAATCCCTCGATCTCGACGATCGGTTCGTCCGGGTTGCTCTGGACGATGCGGCCCGGGCCGCTGAGGCCGGCGCCATCGCCACGGAGGACCAGTTTGCGCGAGATCGGGTAGTCGCCGGCGGGCAGCGTGAGCACTTGGCCCGGATGGGCGTCGAGAGCGGCCTGCAGGTCGGGGTAGGCGGCGACGTTGACGGCCCAGGCCGAGACGGTCGTCAGCAGGCAGGAGGCGAGGGCGGAGATGCGCATCGGGGTATGCCTAGGACAACACCGGCCTTATCGGGTTGCTAGATTAATGATAGCCGACAGCAAGGAGGTACCCCATGAAACGCCGCGCCTTCCTTGTCGCCTTGGTCCTTGCCGTCGTCTCGTCCGTGGCCCAGACGGCTGACCGCCCCCTGACCGTCGGCGTCGTCGGTCACACCGGCCGCGGCAACTACGGGCATGGACTCGATGCCGTCTGGCTAAAGCTGCCGGAGACGCGCATCGTCGCCGTCTCCGATCCTGATTATGCCGGACGCAAAGTGGCCGAGGTGCGCCTTCAGACCGCCGTCGGCGGCGCCGACCGCGTGGAATCCTTCGCCGATCATGTCGCGATGTTCCGCAAGGCGCGTCCTCAGATCGTCGCCGTGTGTCCCCGGCACATCGACGCCCATGCGGAGATCATCTTGGCGGCCATCGAAGCCGGCGTGAAGGGCATCTATGTCGAGAAACCGTTCGTGCGCACCTTGGCCGAGGCGGATGAGATCGTGAGGCTCTGCGCGGACAAGGGCGTGAAGCTCGCCATCGCGCATCGCAATCGGTACCACCCCGTGCTTGACGTCGTGAAGCAGCTCGTCGCCGCGGGCGAGATCGGCGAACTCAAGGAAGTCCGCGTACGCGGGAAGCAGGATCAGCGCGGCGGCGGGCTCGACCTCTGGGTACTGGGCGGGCACGGCTTCAACCTCGCTACCCTCTTCACCGGACCGGCCATCTCGTGCGAAGCCACCATCCTCGTCGAAGGCCGTCCGGCGACCAAGGCCGACGTCCGTCCCGGCGACGAAGGCGTCGGCCTGATCGTCGGGGACGAGATCCATGCCCGTTATGAGACCAAGAGCGGCATACCGCTTTATTTCGATTCCAAGAAAGGCACCTGGACCAAGGGAACGCCGTTCGGGGCGCGCTTGATCGGCACCAAGGGCGTCATCTCGCTCCAGATCGACGAGGAGCCGCTGGCTATCTTGGAACGTGATGGTCAGAAGACGCCGATCACCACTGCGGGCATCGGCAAGCCCGAGCCCATCAAGGACATCAAACTCGTGAATGGCGGCCACCATGGCGCCGTGCGCGACCTGATTGCCGCCATTGCGGAGAAGCGGGAGCCCCTGTGCGGTCCGAAGGCGGGACTTGAGACGGTCGAACTGACGTTGGCCGTCTTCGCGTCGTTCGCCGCCGGAGGCAAGAAGGTAGCACTACCGCTCGCCGATCGGCAGCATCCCTTACGATGAAACTTATGCGCACGACGCTGACGATTCTGCTGCTCACCCTCGGCCTGGGTGCCGCGGAACTCCCGGTCATCAAGGTCGCCGTCTACGACGACAAAGGCGCGACCGGAAAGGGTATCCCATGCGTGACGGAAATCATGAGCAAGACGGCGGACATCAAGCTCACCCGTCTCAAGGGGGCGGACATCGCGGCGGGTGGGTTGAAGGGGTATGACCTCGTCATGTTCACCGGCGGCAGCGGTAGCGCCGAGGCGGCCGGCCTCGGCGAGCAAGGGCGCGAAGAGGTCCGGGATTTCGTCCGCAATGGCGGCGGGTATGTCGGTATCTGCGCTGGGGCGTATCTGGCCTGCAGCGGTTTCGAGTGGGGCGTCGGGGTCTTGAACGCCAAGACCGTCTCGTCCAAGTGGCGACGCGGTCAGGGCGAAGTGAAGATCGAAGGCGAAGCCTTCGGCGAGAAACTGACCGATCGCGGGGTCCGTTACGCCAACGGCCCCATCATCAAGGCCGACGTCCGCAAGGACCTGCCCGATTTCGAGACCCTGGTCGCATTTCGTACTGAACTGGCTCTAAACGACACCCCCGTCGGCGTGATGGTGAACGCTCCAGCCATGGTGAGGGCTACTTACGGACTTGGCCGGGTCTTCACTTCGAGTCCGCATCCCGAGCAGACCGCAGGCTTGGAACCCTTGGTCGAGAAAGCCACGCGCTGGGCCGCCCGGAGCAAGGGACCGACCGAAGAACTTTGGAAGCGACTGGATGGCATGGAGGTCGACAAGCTTTGGTTGCCGGGAGCGATCGTCGATTGGAAGACCGGGCTACCGACCGGACAGCCTATCAAGGATGCCAAGAGCAAGCATACCCATTGCAGTCAGTTCGTGGCCGCCGTCGCCGACCGCCTGGCGATCCCGTTGCTTCGTCCGCCTGAGCACGGGGTCGTGCTCCTCGCCAACGCCCAATTCGATTGGTTAGCCTCCGATGCTGGCAAGAAGGCCGGTTGGGTCCGTCTCGTCGACGGCGCCGCGGCGCAGGCGGTGGCGAACGATGGTCGGCTCGTGTTGGCTTCGCTCAAGAATCCGGACGCGACGCGCCCGGGGCACATCGCGGTCGTCCGGCCCGGAAACAAGGATGCCGCTCTTCTGGCCAAGGAAGGCCCTGACGTCATGCAGGCAGGCGGCACGAACGCCCTGCGGACGACCTTACGCCAAGGCTTCGGCAACCATAAGAAAGAATACGACCAGATCGCCTTCTACGCGCACGTGGTCGAGCGATCGGCGGGGAAGTAAGCCTACTTCTTCGCCTTCTTGCCCGGACGCGGTTCCTCGCCCCAATTATTACGGGCGGGACCGGTCCAGGGGTCGACGAAGCTCGTGGCCGCCCAGTCGTTCCATTGCTGGATGAGCAAGACCGCGACCGCCTTGTTGATGCCGATCAGGTTGTGCTGCTCGGTGCGGTCTTCCTCGATATTGTAGAGTTCCCATTCGCCCTTCAGTTTCATCACTGCTTTCCATGGGCCGCTACGGACGGCGCGATTGCCTTCGTGTTCCCAGAAGATCGGCTTAACGCGGTGGAGAGGGGCGCCGGCGAAGGCCGGGCGGAGGCTGGTCCCTTCCATCGGCAGGATGCGATGATCGGCGAACGTCGCCGGATAGGTCGCACCGGAGAGGTCGACCGCCGTCGCCATCACGTCGATCAGGTGGGCCGGTTGTTTCTCGAGCTTGCCGTGGCGCTCGGCCGGGATGCCCTTCGACCAGTGGGCGATGAGCGGCGAGCTGATGCCGCCCTCGTGCGTGAAGTGCTTGTAGCGGCGGAAGGGCGTGTTGTTGAGCGTCGCCCAGCTCATCCCCAGGAAGACATGGGAGTTCGCCGAACCGATTTCGTCGCCTTGGGTGATGCCGCGGGGGCCGCCCTCGGCGTTGCCGCCGTTATCGCTGAGGAAGAGGATGAGCGTATCATCGAGCATCCCGCGCTCCTTGAGTCCGGCGACCATGCGCCCCACGCTCTGATCCACGCAGTCGAGCATCGCGGCGTAGGTGGCCATCATGTGGTCGAAACGGTCCTGGTCTTCCGGTGAAAGGGAGTCCCAGGCGGCGACTTCCTCGGGGCGGGCCGAGAGGGGCCACTTCGGGTCGACCAGGCCCATCTCGAGCTGTTTCGTATGGCGGGCGGCGCGGAGCTTGTCCCAGCCGGCCTTGTATTTGCCGCGGTATTTCGCGATCACGTCGGCAGGCGCCTTGAGCGGGAAGTGCGGGGCGCCGTGGGCGAAGTAGAGGAAGAACGGTTTCTGCTGCTGCTTCGCATCGTCGACGAATTTCAGGGCCCAGTCCGTGAACATGAAGGTCGAATACCATTCGCCCGCGCCGAGTTT
>CAXNHL010000142.1:0-3950 GCA_964202105.1 Opitutales bacterium
CCCGCCGCGGACGCAGGCGCCAATGAAGTCCGCACCCCCGCACCCCGCCTCAACGAAGCCAAGCTGGAGTCCGCCCACGCGGAACTCCCTCCGCTCTCCGTGATCGGGGCCTCGTCCGAACCCGCCGCCAAGCCCGGCACCATCACGACCCCGAAGCAGTTCGGTCGTCGTGGTACGCCCCGTGGCGCCGCTCCCTCCGCCGCCAACGGTCAGGCTGCCCGCCCGGCCATCGGTGTCGTCGAAGATCCGTCGCAGTTGACCGAGAATCTCTCGGGTGACCGCACCCAGTCCGCCGCTCCGGCCCGCGAAGACCGTCCGCGTCGTGAACCCCGCGCCGAAGGCGAACGTGGTCCGCGTCGCGAACCTCGTGAGCCGCGTCCGGAAGGTCTCGCCGAAGAAGGCCGCCAGCCCGGCATCCCGCAGGGCGACCGTCCTCGTCGCGAACCCCGCGCCGAAGGCGAACGTGGCCCCCGCCGCGAACCCCGCGAACCGCGCGCCGAAGGCGATCGTGGTCCTCGCCCCGAAGGCGACCGCCCTCGTCGCGAAGACCGTCCGCGTCGTGAAGACCGTCCGCGTATCCAGATCGAGCCCGTCGTCATCCCGGTCCAGGCCCCCATCGGCTTCTGGGCCTCGCTGAAGCGCAAGCTCGCCACCCTGTTCGGCATCCCCGACAAGGCCGTCTTCGTGCCCTCCTCCCGTCCCTACGCGCCGCGCGGCGAACCCCGCGGCGAACGCTCCGACCGCGGTCATCGCGGCGGTCGTGGTCGCGGTGAGTTCCGCGGCGGTTCCCGTGGCGGCCGTGATGGCTCGCGCGGAGGTCGCGGCGAATTCCGCGGCGACCGCGGTCCTCGCAACGGTCCTCGCGAAGGCTGAACATAACGGGGGCGCCAATCGGCGCCCCCGCTTCTTTTCCCCGACATGCTCCAGGTCGCGCGTATCCGCGGTGGTCACGAACTGAAAGGCTCGGTCCGCGCCGCCGGCTCCAAGAACGCCGCGCTGCCGCTGCTCGCCGCCTCGCTCCTTACGGGCGAGACGGTGACGCTGCGCAACGTGCCCGACCTGAGCGATGTCCGCTACATGGCTGAGATCCTCGGCCACCAAGGCGCGACGGTCACGAACCCCGCGCGCGGCGTCTGGACGATCCGTGCCGCCGAAATCTCGCACCGCACGCCCTACGATCTCGTCCGCAAGATGCGCGCGTCGGTCTGCCTGCTCGGCTCGCTCGTCGGCCGGCTACGCCAGGCGGAGATGGCCATCCCCGGCGGCTGCGTCATCGGCCCGCGCCCGATCGACCTTCACCTGAAGGGCCTCGAGGCCCTCGGCTGCGTCGTCACCGTCGAAGCCGGCCTGGTGTCGGTCGACGCTTCTCACGCCCGCGGCGCCACGGTCCCGATGGGCGGCCCGATGGGCAGTACGGTGCTCGGCACGGCGAATCTCGTGATGGCCGCCACGCTTACTCCCGGCGTCACGCACATCGAGTGCGCCGCGCGCGAACCGGAAGTCGTCGACCTCTGCGCGATGCTCATCCAGATGGGCGCGAAGATCCGCGGTCAGGGTACCAACGTCATCGAAGTCGAAGGCGTCGCGTCCCTCCATGGCTGCGACCACACGGTCATCGCCGACCGCATCGAGGCCGGCACTTATCTCGTGGCCGGCGCGATCACGGGCGGTGACGTCACGGTCACGCACTGCGAACCGGCGCACCTCACGGCCTTCCTCGACAAGCTCCGCGAAGCCGGCGTGCAGATCGAGACCGGTCCCGACTTCATCCGCGCCCACGGCCGCCCGACGCGGGCGGTCGAAATCGTCACGGAGCCCTACCCGGGTTTCCCGACGGACCTCCAGGCCCAGTTCATGGCCCTCCAACTCCTCGTCGACGGCCGTAGTCCGATCACGGAGAAGATCTACCCCGCCCGCTTCATGCACGCGGCGGAACTCCAGCGCATGGGCGCCGACATCGCGATCGACGGCGCCACGGCGACCGTCGCCGGCGGCCGCCCGCTCTCCGGCGCGCCGGTGATGGCGTCCGACCTCCGCGCCTCCGCGGCCCTCATCCTCGCCGCGCTGGTCGCCAAAGGTGAGACCTGGGTCCAACGCCTCTACCACCTGGACCGCGGCTACGAACGTTTCGAAGAACGCCTGCGCTCCCTGGGCGCCGACGTGGAACGCCTCCCTGCCTCCGCGTTGCCGAAAGGCTTCGCCGAGGACTGAGGGTTGCCAATTCGCCCCGACCCCGCACCTTGCGCCTATGGCCCGCAAGGATTCGCCCGATGACCCCCAGCCGCCCGCCGGCAAGGAAGCCGTGTCCCGCGCGAACCGCTCGCTCGACGCCGCCCTGCGCCCGCCGAAGCTCGACGACTTCGTCGGCCAGCAACGCACGGTCGAACGCCTACGCGTGATGATCGGCGCCGCGCGCCGCGAAGGCCGCACGCTCGACCACATCCTCCTCCACGGCCCGCCCGGACTCGGCAAGACGACCCTCGCGATGATCCTCGCCGAAGAGATGGGCCGCCCGATCCGCGTCACTTCGGGGCCGGTCGTCGAGAAGGCCTCCGACCTCGCCGGCCTGCTCACGAGCCTGCAGGAAGGCGACCTGCTCTTCGTCGACGAGATCCACCGCATTCCGAAGACGGTCGAAGAGTTCCTCTACTCGGCGATGGAGGACTTCCGCATCGACATCATGATCGACCAAGGACCGAACGCCCGCAGCGTCCGCCTCGATCTGCCGAAGTTCACGCTGGTCGGCGCGACGACCCGCACGGGCCTGCTCACCGCCCCGCTCCGCAGCCGCTTCACGCTGCAGACGCGCCTCGACTACTACACGCGCGAACAGCTGCTCAGCATCGTGCGCCGCAACGCCGACCTCCTCAGCCTCGACATCGACCAAGGCGGCGCCGACGAGATCGCCCGCCGCGCCCGCGGCACGCCCCGCATCGTCAATAACCTCCTGCGCTTCACGCGCGACTACGCCCTCGAACGCGCCGGCGGCAAGGCCGACGCCGCGGTGACCGCCGCGGCCCTCGAACTCCTTGAGATCGACCAGCATGGCCTCGACGACATGGACCACCGCTTCCTCCGCGCGATGGCCGAGAAGCATAACGGCGGCCCGGTGGGCCTGAGCAGCATCGGCGCCGCCATCGGCGAAGACGCCCACACGCTCGAAGAAGTCCATGAGCCGTTCCTCGTGCAGGAAGGCTACGTCGTCCGCACCCCGCAGGGCCGCGTCCTGGCTCCGAAAGGCTGGCTGGCCGTGGGCCTGCAGCCGCCTTCGTTCTGAGGACGGCGTTCTGACGCTGGACAACGGCGTTTTCCCTCGGCTAAGGTCGACCCCTCAAAGCCATGGCAAAACGTTGGGTCATCAAGCTCGGTTCCGGCCTCCTCACCCGCAAGGACGGCAAGGTCGACCGCGTCCAGATCGGCCGCATCGTCGATCAGGTCGCCGGCCTGCATAAGCGCGGCATCCAGGTCGTGCTGGTCACCTCCGGAGCCGTCGCCGCCGGCATGACCGCCATGGGCCTCGAGAAGCGCCCGAAGGAAGCCCGCGAACTCCAGGCCTGCGCCACGGTCGGCCAGCCGGAACTGATGTCGGAATACGGTAAGCACCTCCGCCGTCATAAGCTCCTCGGTTCGCAGATGCTGCTGACCTACTGGGATCTCGATAGCCGCGCCTGCACGCGCAATGCCCGCGCGACGCTGGACCTCCTCCTTTCCCGCAAGCGCTTCGTCCCGATCATCAACGAGAACGACGCCATCGCCGACGAAGAGATCAAGGTCGGCGATAACGACCGCCTCTCGGCCCACGTCGCCGCCCTCGTCGGCGCCGACCTGCTTGTGATCCTCTCCGGCATCCAGGGCCTGATGACGAAGTCCGACGGCACCGGCGACCTCATCCCTTCCGTCCGCAAGATCGACGACTCCGTGCGCGCCCTCGCCGGCGGCGCGGGTTCCGA
>CAXNHL010000143.1:0-3927 GCA_964202105.1 Opitutales bacterium
GCGCGGGTGACCTTCTCGCCGGCGACGGAGCCCATCGAGGCGCCCATGAACGAGAAGTCCATGATCGCGAGGGAGACCGGGAGGCCGTCCATCAGGCCGTGGCCGCAGACGACGGAATCGCGCAGGCCGGACTTCTTCTGGTGCTGGGCGAGGCGCTCGGGGTAGGAACCGCCGGCGGTGAACTTAAGGGGGTCCTTGGAGGCCAGCTTGCTGTCGGTCTCCTTCCAGGTGCCTTCGTCGATCAGGAGGGCGATGCGGCGCTTGGTCGTCAGGCGGTCATGGTAGCCGCTGACCGGGAAGACGTTCCAGTTGGCTTCGAGGTCCTTGGTATAGACCATCTCGCCCGACTGGGGGCACTTGGTCCAGAGACCCGCCGGGATATCCTTCTTCTTAGGAGTCGGGGTGTGCGTACGCTTGCGGAAGACAGCCATGGTGAATGAGCAAGATTTAGGACTTTAAGGCTTAGGCGAAAGGGAAAAGCACGCGCCCTCGGTCGCCAAGTGGCTCAAACCGTTGAGTTTGACTTCAGTTTCGCCAAAACCTGCCATCTTTTCTCCCGTCGGGAGCGGAAGAGGCGTAGCTTGAGCATCCTGAACGTGGTCGAGAACCGGCCGACCTGCAGAAGCTTCCAAGCGCTCCGCAGCCATCTGCCCCAAGGATCGGCCCGTAAGGAGGCGACTTCTAGCGACCAGGTGGCGTCCTCACGCATGGCGGCGTAACGGACGACGGCCGCACGCCAGGCCGAAATCAGCCCCTGCGTTCGGGCGACCTCGATATCCCGCAGCCATTGGGCCGACATGCCTGCATGCTTCTCCATCCAATCCAGATGGCGCGGGCGCCAATCGTCGCCGGCGGACGGTTGGTAGTTAGAAAGGTTCGCACTATGCTGCCGCCATTGGATGTAGCAGGCCGGGTCATGATGGATCGCTCCCAGAAGCAGGGCCCTGACCCAGTAGCAGTTGTCTTCAGCGTGCGTGCCAGCCTCCATCGGGCCGAATACATCGTAAAGGCGGCGGCGGTAGGCGGCGGATGCGCCGCAAGGCGAGGCCCCCGCATAGATCCGGCCGAAGCGTCCGCGCGCGTAGGTGAAGCGCTGGGCCATCCCGCCGGCCGGCACTGGCCGCAACGCGGCGCCACGCTCGTCGATGAAAGCCACCTCGCCGTAGACGAGCTGGACCTCCGGCGCCTCGGCAAAGATATGTAAAGTCCGCCGCAGACGGTCGGGCATCGAGATATCGTCGCCCGCCATCATGACGAAGACGTCGCCGGTCGCCGCGGCCATCGCCGTGTTGACTGCCGCGAGGACGCCTTGGTTGTGTTCGTTGAAAATCTTGCTGATTCGACGCCCGACAAATTCATCCCGGGCCAGGACCTCACGGATGATCGCCTGCGTCCTGTCCGTGGAGGCATCGTCGACGATGACGAGTTCAAAGTCGGCCATATCCTGCCTCAACGCCGACAACAACGCGGCCTCGATGAAGGCCTCGTGGTTAAAGGAGATTAAGATGATAGAGGCGCGCCCCATTTATACTTTATTCTCTAACTGGCTTAGCCGGCGCAGACAACAAGTCGGAAATAGCGTAACGGGACGCGCCCCCGGACCGAGGGGGATCCAGCCTAGTTAAAGCACTCGTGATATCCGCGGGCGGCGGAATGCATAAGAGTGATGCCTGCCCTCTCGTCTCGCGATAGCTTAGCGCGGGCCGCGCTCTGAGCCGGCGAGGCGCTCGAGGAGCTTCTCGTAGGCGTTCACGGCGCGCTCGGCCATGACGAGTTCGAAGTTCTCGTTCGGCGCATGCAGGTGCGACTCGGGCGTGAACAGGCCGATCATGACGGAATCGAGGCCGGTCTCGCGACGGATATCGCCGATGATGGGCACGCTGCCGCCTTCGCGGAGATAGAGCGGGCGCTTGCCGAAGGCTTCGCCGATGGCCTTGTCGGCCTCACGGAAAGCCTTGGCGAGGATCGGATTCTGGCCGGCCGGAGTGTTCGGGCGGTCCGGCGGGCAGACGAAGTAAGCCGCGTTGCCCTGCATCTCAATGAGGTCGACGCGTACGCCTTTCGGGGCGCGGGCGTGGATGGCCGCGGCGACCTTGCGGTGGATGTCGGCCGGATCCTGACCCGGGACGAGTCGGCAGGTGATCTTGGCGAAGACCTTCGAAGGGATGACGGTCTTGGAACCCTTGCCCTGGTAACCGCCGCCGATGCCATTGAACTCGAGGGTCGGCGCGAAGCGCACGGCTTCGAGGCCGTCGAGTCCGGGGGCGGGATGCAGTTCGTCGACGCCGAGCGCGCGACGGTAGCCGTCTTCGCTGAGCGGCAGCTTGCGGAGTTCTTCGCGCTCCCAGCGGGTCGGCTGTTCGACGCCTTCGTAGAAGCCTTCGACGGTGACGGCGTTATCGGCGTCGTGGAGCGACGAGCAGAGTTCGGCCAGCGCCTGGATGGGATTATAGACCGCGCCGCCATGGAGGCCGGAGTGCAGGTCGGACTTCGGACCCGTCAGGCCGACTTCGAGACCGACGATGCCGCGGAGGGCCGTCGTGATGACGATCTGGTCCGACGACGGCGAAGCGGTGTCGGAGAGGATGACGCAATCGGCCTCGGACAGCTCGGCCTTATGATTGTGCAGGAATTCCGGGAAGCTCGGGGAGCCGATCTCCTCTTCGCCTTCGATCAGGAAGGTGATGCGCAGCGGGAGGTTCGGGCAGCGCTTGAGCAGGCGGGCGAGGGCGACGACCGCGACCAAGTGCGGGCCCTTGTTGTCGGCCGTGCCACGTCCCCAGACCTTACCGTCATGGACGACCGGCTCGAAAGCGGGCGAAGTCCACAGATTCAGCGGATCGGCCGGCTGCACGTCATAGTGACCGTAAAGGACGATGTGGGGCCATTCCTTAGGGCCACGGCGACGGCCGAGCACGATCGGGTGGAGGGGAGTCGGGACGACTTCGACCTCCAGCCCCGCCTGCTTGAGCAGTCCGCAGATATGCTCCCGGGCGCCATCCATCCCCGCCTGGAAAGACGGGTCGGTGGACACGCTCGGGTGCTTCACGTAATCGATGAGTTCACGGACGAGATCCATGGCTTCATTAGGCAAGGAACGCGCCGAAGGGCAACCCCTAGAGGTCTCGAGGACCGGAGGGCCCGAGGACCAGACCCGAAGAGAGTATGGAGTATTGAGTATGGAGTATAGGGGGAGTGCTTGCCTTGGGGTAGGGGCAGCACCGCGTGCTGCCCTAGCCTGCCTTGGGTAGGGTCGGGACCGCGTCACGACATAGGGCCGCCGCATGGTGGCCAGCGGTCGGGGTCGGAAAACAATTCGGGTTTCGGGTCTCGGGTGTCTCGAGGTAGGGCTGACCACCCTTGGTCAGCCGTGTCATGAGGTAGGGACAGCACCACGTGCTGTCCTCGGCCGCCGCAGGCCGGTCCACCTTAGGACGCGATAGTGATCACGTCCCTACCTTAGAGCCGGTTGAGCGAGGGCGCTCAACCCTACCTAAGACAACCGCAGCATCCTTTCCGGTCTCCCCTTGAGCCCTGTATCTTCTCTGGTCCACCGAGCCTCTGGGCCTCTCTTATGCCTCCCTGGCCAACTGGCCAACCGGTCAACTAACGTTGTATTCCTCTGGTCCACCGAGCATCCGAGCCTCTGGGCCTCTGTTTTTTCCTTCCCCCTCCCCTCCCCCTTGGGAAGAGTGAACCTATGTCGCCCGCGGAACAGTTGAAGGTCATGAAATCCCGCACCGAGAAATTCATCGGTGAGGCGGAGATCCTCAAGCGCCTCGAGGCCGGCAAGACCCTGCGCGTGAAGCTCGGCGTCGACCCGACCCGCCCCGACCTGACCTTCGGCCACATGGTCGTCTTCAACAAGCTCCGCCAGTTCCAGGAGCTCGGCCACCAGGCCGTCCTCATCATCGGCGACTACACCAC
>CAXNHL010000144.1:0-3912 GCA_964202105.1 Opitutales bacterium
GACCTCAACAAGGACGGCAAGCTGAACAAGGAGGAGTTCATGATCCGCCAGGCCGACCCCGAGCAGGCCGCGAAGAATTTCGTCAAGTTCGACAAGGACCTGAGCGGCGACGTCAACCGCGACGAATACGTCAACTCTGGGAAGTAAGCAGCCGCGCCCGAGCGGCTAAGCCGCGAGTGGGCATGCTGGCACGTGGACATGGGGACACGGGGAGAGACAGCGCTCAATGGGAGACCGGAAACCGGATGATTGGCGGGGGGCATAATTCGAGGACACGATGGACTGGCGCCTGGGTTCCGGCGGCTGAAGGCTGAATGGCTGATTCCCGAAAGGCCGACAACCGTGGCCGTCACCCGTCACCTGGAAAGAATCATGCCCGCAGGTAACATTCCGGTTTCCCTTTGAGTTGCATCCAAAGGTAGGGGCGTGCGGCCCGCACGCCCACGGATGACCGGGCCGGTCATCCCTACCTAAAGCCGATTCGTTATCTACGGCTTGATGAGCCTATCACTCCGTGCGCAGCCGATCCGTCTCGCGGATACGGAACTGCGTCGGCGTGAACCCCGTGTGCTTCTTGAAGTCCTTACTGAAGAAGTAACGGTCGGAATAGCCCACCTGTTCGGCGATCTCCTTGATATCGTCGGCCGTGTCGGCCAAACGGCGTTTCGCCTGGCTGATGCGTTCGCGACGCAGCCAATCGATCGGGCTCGTCCCAAAGGAGGATTTGAAGACGCGCGAGAAGTGGGTCGGACTCAGCCCCGCGAGCCGGGCCAGCGAAGGCACCGTATGCTTCTCGAAGTAAAAAAGCTTCATCTGCTCGACGCAGCGGGCGAGGGCTGGCGGGACCTTCGGTGCGAGTTCGCCGAGACGTTGGCGGGCGCAATAAGCCTGCGCGACGAGTTCAGCTACCTGGGCATGGATCAAGGCGGGGGACTCCGGCGAGTCGGCCGGGATGAGCCGGAAGAGCTCCTTGAAGACCGGCGTCGCCGCACGGAGGTCCATCCCCGCGATGACCGGAGCCTCGCGGACACCCAGCAGGTCGGACAACTGCGCCAGACGCGGACCCTCGGCCCGGATCCAATAGACCTCCCACGGATCATCTTGGACCGCTCCATGCTCATGCGGATGGTGGCAGTTGATCCAGACCAGGTCGCCGCGACGCACCTGATGCATGCGGCCCGCGATGCGGGTCCAGCCTTTGCCGCGCAGGCAGAGGATGAGCTCATGTCCTGGGAAGTGATCGCGCTTGATGTGATGCTCCGTGCCGGCGAGCAGGTGGCCGGCGCGAGGGACGGTGTAGAACACCTCCTGGTGCGAAGGATTCGGGGTCGCGTAGAGCGAGATCGGGAAACGGTTGGCGACGGGCGGCTGGGCCATGGTAGGATAATACAACCTGCCGGTCGGGGCATGCCATTTAAAACTGGCGGCTTCGGGGTAGAATAAACCCCAGATGAATCAGCCGGCCCCGCTGCTCTGCGCTTTCCTGTCGCTCGCCCTCCCCGCCCTCGCGGCGGAGCCGGTCAGTTTCAGCCGGGACGTCCTGCCCATCCTGTCGGACAACTGTTTCGGCTGCCACGGCCAGGACGAGTCGCATCGCAAGGCCAAGCTCCGGCTCGACGTCCGGGAGGCCGCCTTGGCCAACGAAGCCTTCGTCCCCGGCAAACCCGACGTCAGCGCACTCATCGAGCGCATCGTGACCACCGACGAGGACGAACTCATGCCGCCGCCCAAGTCGCACAAGGCTCGGCTGACCAAGGCACAGGTCGACCTCCTGCGGCGCTGGATCGCCGAAGGCGCCGTGTGGGGCAAGCACTGGGCTTTCGAAGCTCCCGTGAAGGCCGCGGCCAAAGGACATCCCGTCGACGCCTTTGTCGGCCAGAAACTCGCGGCCGAGGGACTGACACGTTCCAAGCCAGCGCCCAAGCACACCCTGCTCCGCCGACTCTCCTTCGACCTAACCGGCCTGCCGCCGACCGAAGCCGAGACCGCCGCTTTCCTCGCCGACAACTCGCCGGCAGCCTACGAGCAGGCCGTGGACCGCCTGCTGGCCTCGCCGCACTATGGTGAGCGTATGGCCATGTGGTGGCTCGACGCCGCCCGCTATGCGGACACCGACGGTTTCCAGTCGGATGCCACCCGGACCAACTGGCCCTGGCGCGACTGGGTCATCGAAGCCTTCAATCGCAATACGCCTTACGACCAATTCACGCTCGAGCAGTTCGCCGGCGACCTCCTGCCGAACGCGACCGCCGAGCAGAAGCTCGCGACCTGCTTCCAGCGTAATCACATGACCAACGGCGAAGGCGGCCGCGACCCCGAGGAATCGCGGGTCGATTACGTGCTGGATCGCGTGAACACCATGGGCACGACGTGGCTGGGCATGACGCTGGGCTGCGCGCAGTGCCACACCCACAAGTTCGATCCCATCACCCAGGCCGATTACTACGCCCTCTCCGCGTTCTTCAACAGCATCGATGAGGACGGCAAGGCCGGTGGCGCCGCGAAGCCCTTCCTGCCCTATCAATCGAAACATGCCGCCCGCGCGGTCGCCGAGGCCCAGCAACTCGTCGACGCCGTCAAGCCCGCCGAGGCCGCCGCGCGTCAGGAGGCCGAGGTCCCGTTCGCCGGCTGGCTGGAGAAGAGCCGTGCCGACGCCAAGGCCGGCTGGCAGACCTGGAAGGTCATCCAGGCAGCTTCCCTCGAGACCGCCGAGGGCACCGTACTCAAACAGGAGGCCGACGGCGCCGTGCAGGCTTCCGGTCCGCATCCCAACCAGGACGAGTATCGGATCGTCAGCCACGATCGCCTCACGCGCATCACCGGTCTCCGTCTGGAAGTCCTCCCGCACGCCACGCACACCGGCGGTGGACTCTCCCGCGGTAAGGACGGCGAGTTCAAACTCACCGACCTCAAACTTCAGGTCCGGACCCGGGGCAATAACCAGATCAAGGACATCCTCATCGCCAACGCCGTCGCCGATGCGATGGCTGACAAGAAGAAGAATGGTAACTACGGGGACGTGAAGGACACGCTGGACGACGATCCGCGTAACGGCTGGAGCACCCTCGGCGCGGACAAGACCAAGCCGCATGTCGCCGTCTACGCCCTCGCCGAACCGCTCGTCCTCGGACCCGACGACGAGCTCATGATCGAGCTGCGCCAGCGTTCGACGCTCGGGGACGCGAACATCGGCCGCTTCCGCCTGGCCATCGCCGCCGAAGCCGGCGAAGCCGTGAACAAGGTCGGCCCGAGCCCGCGGGAAGAACTCGCGACTCTCCCCGCCGGCCAGCCCATCGGCGCCAAACTACGCGAACGCCTCTTCGGCGAATTCCTCGCCGACCACGCGCCTTATCAGACTTCACGTCTCGCCCTTGAGCGCGCCCAGCGACAGCTCGGCGAAGCCAAGGCCGCCAGCGGCAAACTCAACGTCATGGTCCTCGCCGAGCGCAAGCAGCCGCGCGACACCTTCGTGCTCGTCCGCGGCGTGTGGGATAAGCATGGCGACAAAGTGAATCCGGACGTCCCGCAGGCTCTCGCCGGCTGGCCTGCGAACGAACCGCGCACGCGCCTCGGCCTGGCCCGCTGGCTGACCTCTAAGGATAACCCCCTGACCGCCCGCGTGACTGTGAACCACCTCTGGCAGATGCTCTTCGGGCAGGGACTCGTGCGCACCACCGAGGATCTCGGCCTGCAAGGTGAGCGGCCGATCCACCCCGAACTCCTCGACTGGCTCGCCGTCGACCTGGTCGAGCATGGATGGGACCTCAAGCGCACCCTCAAGCTCATCGTCATGAGCGAGACCTATCGTCAGGACTCCGCCGTCACCCCCGCCCTGCTCGCCAAGGACCCCGAGAACAAGTTCCTCGCCCGCGGCGCGCGCTTCCGCCTGCCTAGCTGGATGATCCGCGACAG
>CAXNHL010000145.1:0-3904 GCA_964202105.1 Opitutales bacterium
CCGGCGCGTGTCTCTTCGCTTCGAACCACCAAAGCATGCTGGACCCACCCCTCCTGGGATCCTGCCTGCCCCGCGAGATCTCCTTCATCGCCCGCCGCACGCTCTTCGACAACCCGGTCTTCGGCTTCGTGATCCGGGCCTGCCATTCCATCCCCGTCGACCGCGGCGAAGCGGACATCGGCGCGATCCGCGCGGCCTTGGCCGCCTTGGCCGCCGGCGAAGGGCTGCTCATCTTTCCGGAAGGCACCCGCAGCCATGACGGCGTGATCGCTTCGCCCAAGGCCGGGGCCGGTCTGCTAGCCTGCAAGTCCGGCGTGCCGGTCGTCCCGATCCATATCCGCGGCGCGCGCGATGTCCTCCCGCGGGGAGCCAATTTCCCGGTCGGTTCGGCGCAGATCCGGGTGCGTTTCGGCAAGGCGATGTTGCCGGCGGAATACGATCCGGGCGCGGATCATCGCGACCGGTCGATCGAAGCGTCCCGCCGCATCCTGGAGCGTATCAAGTCGCTCCAGGATTGCGCCGAGCCAGGTCTCTGAGCGGACCGCTTACGAGATCCGCTGCGGCATCACGACGCAGAGGAAATCGTCCTTGAGCCCGCGGATCACGCCCGGGGACATCTCGTCCTTGAACTCGAAATCGACTTCGTCTTCGGTGAGCGCCTTGAGCGGGTCGATGATGTACTGGGGGTTGAACGCGATGTTCACGTCCGGGCCTTCGTATTTCACCGCGATCGGTTCGTGCGCTTCGCCGCTTTCCGATTTCGCGGAGATCTCGAGATTCTGCGTCTTCTTCGTGACGCTCATGCGGATGGTGTTGTTGCGGTCGTCCGTCATCAGCGCGGCGCGGTTGACGCTCTCGAGGAGTTTCTCGCGTTCGAGGCGGACCTTCGAGCCGGCGTCCTTGGGGATGACCTGGCGGTAGTTCGGGTAGTTGCCTTCGACGACCTTGGAGACCAGCTGGATGCGGTCCACGAGGCCTTCCTCGTTCTTCGGGATGTCGATGGTGAAGCCGACCTGGCGCTCGTTGTGGGAGACGTGGGCTTCGCCGCCGGACTTCAACAGGCGCATCAGTTCGATGATGGTGCGGGCCGGCAGGATGAGGGCCAAGGCCTTGTCGGTGCCGGCGAGCTTGCGTTCGCACTTGGCGAGGCGGCGGCCGTCAGTCGCGACGACCGTGAGCTTGCCTTCGGCAAATTCGAAGAACACGCCGTTGAGGATATAGCGATTCTCGTCGGACGACTGCGCGTAGCTCACCTTGCGGAGCATGTCACCGAGGTCATCCTGGTTGATCGAGATGGTCGGCTGGCCGGCGAAATTGGAGATCGGCGGGAACTGGTCGGCAGGCAGGCCGGCGACCTGGAAGACGGAACTTCCGGAAGTGATCTTCACGCGATCCTTGCCGGTGAGTTCGACGATGGTGTCGCTGCTCGAGAGGGCGCGGACGATCGGGACGAGTTTCTTGACCGGCAAGGTGATGCGACCGGGAGAAGAAACCGCGGCCTTGATGCGGCAGCAAATGCCGAGATCGAGGTTGGTGGTCGTCAGGGTGACCGTGTCGCCTTCGGCTTCGATGAGCACGTTCTGGAGGATCGGCATCGTGGCGCGGCTGCCGACCACGTTGGTCACGCTGGAGAGGCCGTTGAAAAAGTGATTCCGGTTAACCTTGAACTTCATGATGACGTCAGAATTGAGCAGAGGCGGGGGCAGAGGCAACCCCTCATTGCCCACATACCGGACGGTACTGTATCTATTCTCTCTTCATTTATAAATACCAGTAGCATCAGTAGGGGGCGGAAGACCGTACATAGTTCCGCAAGACGCTGGTGAGAGGGAGTATCCGCCTCGGTCGCTTCTGTGCCTAAGGCGTGAATAACCTCAGGCTTGTTCACATGGTCTCAGCGGCACCGGTTGCCCACCGTCTGTTCACACCTTGGACACCGGCTCATCGTCGTCGTCCGGCGCGGGATCCATCTCGCTCTTTTTCAGCAAGAAGGCGTGACGGAAAAGGCTGTAGAGAACGTAGCCGAGGAAGACCGCCGGAAAGGAGTATTGCGGGTAACGGAAGATGACCGCTGCCAGGATGATGATCAGGATGAAGCCGCGGGTCTTGGCCTGAGCCGTCCAATCCAGCTTCTTGAAGCTAGGGAAGCGCACATTGCTCACCATCAGGAAGGAGATGACCAGCATGACCGGCAGGAGGATCCAGGACCAGGCTTGGACGGCTTGTTCAAAGGGGTCCTTCTGGTCAGAGGAGACCATGACCTTGGATAGGACCAGCACCAGGGAGGCGATCATCCCGGCGGCGGCGGGCGAAGGCAGGCCCACGAAATCGCCCCCGGCGGCGCGCTTCTCATTACCCGGGACCAACGGGTTGGTCAGGACGTTGAAACGGGCCAGACGGACGCCGGCGCAAAGCAGGTAGATGAAAGCCAGCAGCCAGGTCACCAACTGGACGTTGTCCGTCACCTC
This sequence comes from Opitutales bacterium, assembly GCA_964202105.1. GTDB lineage: Bacteria > Verrucomicrobiota > Verrucomicrobiia > Opitutales > UBA953 > UBA953. The sequence goes on from CAXNHL010000145.1 coordinate 2,469, forward strand.
AGGCTTGATGACCAGGAAGCAGGCCATCAGGGCCGGGGCCACGCCGAAAGAGACCGTATCGGCGATGGAATCGAACTCGGCCCCGAAGAGGGATTCCCGCTTGGTGGCGCGGGCGACCCGGCCGTCGAACAGATCGCAGACGCAGGCGAAAAGGATGAACCAGACCGCCATATTATAGTGATCGGCGCGGCCTTCGGGGGTCAGCGAGGTGAAGCGCGCCTCGATGCAGTTCTTGATGGCCAGGAAGCCGCAGAGCATGTTGCCCGCCGTGAACAGGTTCGGCAGGAGATAGATGCGGGCCGCTTCCTCAGGAGAGGAGTATTGGCGCTTTTCGGGAGGGGTCGTCACGGTCAGGACTTCGGGGGTTCGTCGAGGTATTTCCAGAAACCGCCTTCTTGTTCGATCCGCGCCTCGTCTTCCGGGAACGGGAGGTGTGAACGGAACGCGAAGTCGGCGTAGGTGTGCTTATGCAGCACGTAATTGGCGAGCAGCGAGCCTTCGCTGGCTTCGAAATAGATGCGGAACTCACCGACGCGCAGGCGGTGATAAGTGTGGCCGCCGCGGCGGACGGTACCGAGTTCCGAGCTGCCCCGGAGGAGTTCGTCCGCGGTCAGGGAAGTGAATGCCTCGACGACTTCCATCTGCTCCAAGGTCGGCAGCTTCGCGAGCTCGCGCATCGCCTGGTCGCTGAAGTTCACTTGGTACATCGTTAGGGAGAAGGAAACGCCGCGCCGCTCGTCACCGCAATCATTCAGTTGCCCGCGTCCATGCCGAGACGAGCCGAAAGGCCTGTTTTTCCACTAAATCCAACACTTTTTCGAAATCGTCGCTTTCGCCGTAATACGGATCGGGCAAGGCGACGTCGCCGAGGAAAAGCGCGAGCCGGTGATGTTGGTGCGGCGGGCAACGCCGGCGGAGTTCGCGCAGGTTGAGCTCGTCGGCGGCGAGGATGAGATCGAACTCATGGAAATCGGAGGCATGCACCTGGCGGGCGCGCAGCGCCGACAGGTCATACCCGCGGACACGCCCATGCCGCACGGAGCGCGGATCCGGCGCATCGCCGATGTGATAATTCTCCGTTCCTGCGGAATCGAATTCGATGCTCAATCCGGCCTGCCGGGCCTTCACGCGGAGGACTTCTTCCGCCGTCGGGGAACGGCAGATGTTGCCCATGCACACGAGGAGTACCCGACGGGGTCGACCGACCTTGGCCACGGCTCAGACCTTGCCGCCGAAGCTCTGGTGGTCGTCCAGATCCAGGACGTCGAACCAGGTGATGATGTCCTCGCGCTTGGCGCCGGCCGGGGTCGAAGATTGGTATTCGCTCACCTTGGCCCGGCCGCCCGGTGCGCTGGGGGCTCGCTGCTCGTGGAAAGCGCTGAAAGCGGCGATTTCGTAGGCCTGACGGGGTTTCTGGGCATTAGCCATCATCCAGG
>CAXNHL010000146.1:0-3882 GCA_964202105.1 Opitutales bacterium
CGGGTCAGATTCGACCCGATGAAGCCCGCGCCGCCGGTGACCAAAATACGCATAAGCAGTGGTCAGTAATTTCGGGGAATAAGGGGGGTGAAGCCAGAAAAAAGCCTTCGGCACCACTAGAGGCCCGGAGGCCCAGAGGCTCGGTTGACCAGAGAGAGACATGCCAACGAGAGGCTCGGAGGCCCAGAGGCTCAGAGGCCCAGAGCAGAAACGGCTTTCAAGCCATAGCCCTGTGGCATCGGACTAAGCCACGGAACTAGATTCCTGAATCGAGTTATCTGGTCAACTGAGCCTCTGGGCCTCCGAGCCTCACGGCTCTCCTTGCCCCCTTGCCCACTTGCCCCCTAACTCCCGCCATGTCCCAACGGCCTCTTGGTTTCGGCATCTGGGGAACCGGCATGATCGCCGAGTTCCATGCGAAAGCGCTCGCGGAGATCGCCGGCGTGAAGCTTGTCGCGGCCTATAATCGTTCGCCCGCCAAGGGACGTGACTTCGCCGCCAAACATGGCATCACCTTCGCCGAGACGCCCGAGGCGCTCCTTGCGAACCCTGACGTCGACATCGTCTGCCTCTGCACGCCGAGCGGCGATCACCTCGCCCCTGCCCTCGCCTGCGCTAAGGCCGGCAAGCACGTGGTCGTCGAGAAGCCCCTCGAGGTCACCCTCGCCCGTTGCGATGAACTCACTGCCGCCTGCGCCAAGGCCGGCGTGACAGTCGCTGGCATCCTGCCCCGTCGCTTCGGTTCCGGCGCGGTCGCGCTCAAGGCCGCGCTCGAAGCCGGACGCTTCGGCAAGCTCACCCTCGCCGGCGCGCTCATCCCCTGGTGGCGCACGCAGGCCTATTATGACTCCGCCGCTTGGCGCGGCACGTTCGCCCTCGATGGCGGCGGCGCCGTGATGAATCAAGGCATCCACACGGTCGACCTGCTCCTCTGGCTGCTCGGCGCACCCAAGCGTGTTTCCGCCACCGCAGGCCTCGTCGCGCATGATGGCATCGAGGTCGAGGATATCGCCGCCGGCTGGATCGAATTCGCCAATGGCTGTCGTGCGACGCTCGCCAGCTCGACCGCCTGTTGGTCCGCGACGGGCTTCCCGGCCGAGATCCGCATCCACGGAACGACTGGCGCCGCCGTGCTTCGCGACGACAAGCTCACCGCCTTCGAATTTGAAAAGCCCCTGGCCTCCGACGCTTCCGTGCTCGCTCCGGCCACCGAAGGCGGCGGCGCCGGCGCCAATGACCCCAAGGCCATCGGTCACGCCTGGCATCGCTCCAATCTCGAAGAAGCCGTCGCCGCCATCCGCGCCGGCAAGCAGCCCGCCGTCGACGGCGCCGAAGGCCGCAAAGCCGTGGAATTGATTCTCGCGCTGTATCAATCCGCGCAGGCGGGCGGAGCGCCGGTGCGGCTGCCGTTGGCGCAGGATCCGGTGCTACTCCCGTTGGGCAAGAAATAGCCTGACCTTAAATTCAGCCTGGGAGACGAGGCCGAAGCGAAGCGGCCAGCTCTTTTGGCGAAGCACGCAAGATTTCAAGCCGCCCCAGGGGGCGCCAGCCGGAGATGATCGGCTTGAGCCCAGGCGCAGAGGCAAAGATGAGGCCGTCGCAACTAGTGGCATGCTCGCTGATGCCAGAGGAGACTTCGATGACATAGCCGAATGCCCGCAGCTTCTCCTCTATCACCCGGTGGAGCGGCTCGGAGTGCGTCGATATGAAGACGCGTCCCACGAGCTGCCCGGCCAACGACTTGGAGGCGCCCTCGATCATCTCGCCCTCATATCCTTGGATGTCGGAGTGGAGAATGTCCAAGCCTTCGAGCCCTTGAGCATGCATGAATTCGTCCACGGTGAAATAGCCGCGACCGACCCGGGCGTGGTGGAAAAATCCTTCCATCCTATTTCGTAGGAAGTTGGCGCGGCCGGCCTCAAGTCCTGCGGGTTCGGCTTCGACCATATGGCAGACCGCGGCTGGCCGAGACTTCTTGAGCCACATGGAATAGTGGGCCCAGTAAGACCCCAGCTCCAGCATCACCGGGGCATCTTTGCCCAACGATGCGATCATCTCCTGGAAGCAGTACTCTTCGAGCGGTTCGTGCACGCCTCGATTGATCAGCAAAATATCGCTGAACTCTCCGTAGTAGGAGCCAGGGCCCCGCAAGGGCACGCGGACGCCGTTATGAAGGATGACCAACCCTTCGGCGTCGACGTAGCCAGCTTCCGGCAAGCGGCGGATAAGTAAATTGACGGGGTCGGAGAGGACCTCGCGAAAGCGCTCATCATATCTTACTGACTTTGCGAGTACCGTTGGATCGGCAAAAGGTTCATCCCTCGGAAACAGTGCCTTCAAAAGTCTTCGGGGCAGCGACATATCGAAAGTGTGATCGTACTCGTATGCCGGGCAAGGAAACACCCACCAAAGACGCCAAGGTTATTGATTCAAACTGCCAACGACATTGCCCAAATGCCCTCGCCCCGGCCAAGGAAGGAGGCGGCACTAGTGCTTAAGCCCGCAGACTGAGGAGTTGCTCGCCCTTTACCAATCCGCTCAAGCAGGCGGATTACCGGCGGAGTTGCCGCGGCTCCAGGACCTTACACTTCGTCCTTGAAGGCTTAAACGCTAGGTGCTCGTAGGCTCAGCGGTCGCAGTCTTTCTTACTTCCCCAAAACTCCCCCATCGTCACTCCCTCTCCCGCGTTGATGCCGCTCCGCGCAAAAACGCGGAAGAACGTCATGACGACAATCTTCATATCCAACCAGAAGCTCCGGTGGTCGACATACCAGACATCGAGGGCGAACTTCTCCTCCCAGCTGAGAGAGTTACGTCCGTTGACCTGGGCCCAGCCGGTGACGCCGGGGCGCACTTCCATGCGGCGGGCCTGGAAAGCGTCATAGCGCGCGACATAGCGCATGAGCAGAGGGCGCGGGCCGACGACGCTCATGTCGCCGATGAGGACGTTCCACATCTCGGGGAATTCATCGAGCGTGGTAGAGCGGAGGAATTTACCGAAGGAAGTCAGGCGCTGTTCGTCGGGCAGGAGCTCGCCGTCCGGTCCGCGTTCATCGGTCATGGTCCGGAACTTGACCATGCGGAACGGCCGGGCGCGCAGGCCGGGTCGCTCCTGGATAAAGAGCACGGGTGAGCCGAGCTTCAGGCGCACGAGGATCGCGACGACGAGCAGCAGCGGCGCGAAGCCGACGAGCCAGCAAGCCGAGAAGACGATATCGAACGCGCGCTTGAGCATCAGCGGGCGGCCGGCAAGTCGATCAACTGCACGGAAGCTTCCTGCGGGAAGGCACCGCCGGTGAAGGCGATCTCATACTCCAGTCCGGTGGCCCAGGCCGGCACGATGGCCGGGACGACCGTCTGACGGGACTGGCAGACCTGCGTGACTTCGGAGCGGGCGTTCGGGCCGAGAAAGCGCAGGGTCACGACCTGCTGCGCGTCGGCGACGGGCAGTTCGTCGATCCAATTCCACAACTGCAGGCGGACGAGCTGGCCGCCCTTGAGCGCGACCGGCGCGGCGATCGGGCCGACCTTACCCGCCGGTGCGATCAGGCGCAGGCCGGAGGGAAGTCGTTCGCGGCGATTGAAAGAAGCCGGCGCAACCTCGACCGTGGTGTCGGACGTGGCGAAGTCGTGACGATGCGCGACGGTCGCAGCGTCGGCCTGCTGGGCGACGCGGTAAGCGAGCCAGCCCTTCGGCTCGTCGGTCGCGGCCCACTTAGCGAGCGTGGCGTCGGCGCCCTCGACCAAGAAGCGCTCGGACCACTGCGCGCGCGGGTTCTCGCCCGGATACCAGCTCCACTTCACCGGCTGACCATAGGCGCCCCAGCGGCGATTGAAGGAGGCTTCCTTGGCGAGGTAGCCGGCTTCGGCCTTGGTCAGGCG
>CAXNHL010000147.1:0-3878 GCA_964202105.1 Opitutales bacterium
CCTCCCGCCGCCGCGGGCGCCTACGTCCCCGCCGTCCGCACGGGCAACCTGCTCTACCTCGCCGGCACCCTGCCGATGAAGGACGGCAAGGTCGCTTCGCTCGGCAAGGTCGGCCGCGAGGTCGACCTCGTCCAGGCCGCCGACGCCGCCCGACTCTGCACGCTGAACGCCCTGGCCAACGCCAAGGCCGCCCTCGGCTCGTTGGACCGCGTCACCCGCGTCGTGATGGTCAACGGCTTCGTCAACGGCATCGACGGCTTCAGCGACAGCCCTAAGGTGCTCAACGGCGCCTCGGAATTCCTCCTGCAGGTCTTCGGCGACGCCGGCAAGCACGCCCGCGCCGCGGTCTCCGTCAACGGCCTGCCCCTCGGCGTCTCCGTCGAGGTCCAGCTGGTGCTCGAGGTCCGCGACTGAACGCGCTCAGCCTTCGGAAAGGCTGACGCTGGTGAAGTCGATCTTGAACGACTTGCCCTTCGGCGGCTTGCCGCAGTTACCGATCTGGGCGCAGGCGCGCTTCACGAGTTCGGCCATGCGCGCGTCGCGCGGCGACTTGATCCAGCCGGAGAAAGAAACGAAGCCCGAGGCGTCGACGCTGACGGTGACGCCGCAGGTGCCGCCCGCGGTCACGGATTCACCTTCGGCGGCGATGATCTCGCGCCAAGCCGTGAGCAACTTGGCTTGGACTTCGCCAGTATAGGCCGAGAGCTCGGAGGACGAACCGCCTTCGCCGCCGTTGTCGCCCGCGCCGTAATTCCGGCCTATCTTGACGGACACGCCGCCGATGCCGCCTGATTTGGCGGACGCGCCGGGTCGGCCGGACTTCCCGCCTTGGCTATTTTCAAATTCTTTCTGCGTCATGCGGGGCGGCTTGGCGCCGACACCTTTATTAACGACCGCCTTCGTCGTAGGCTTGGCGTTCGACGTAGACTGCGCGTTCTGTTCGGCCTGCTCGCGCTCTTGGAGGACCTTCGTGACGTTGAGCTTAGGGAGATTGACCGGGGCAATTCCTTTGTTGGTCCCTGTCTCCGCGCCTTTAGCGACGCCGGGGGCCTTGCCGATCTCACCGGGTCGCTTGCCCGGGATGCCTGCGAGGTCGATGAGCAGAGGGTCGACCGGTTCGACAACCTCGCCGTCCTGACGCGCGGCGAACCAGGAGAAACCGATGACCGCTCCGAGGAGACCGAGGTGGACCGCCACGGAACCGACCCAACCTTTGCCTCCGCTCGACATATTCAGCGCGTCTCGGTGTCGAGCGCCGCCTTCGTCAGCCCCTTGGCCTTGGCGAGGGAAAGCACGTCGATGATCTTCTGGTAGGACAGCGCGCCGTCGCCGCGGATGCGGACGATCGGCTGCTCCGCCTCGGGCAGGGCCGCGAGGGCGGCGAACTCGGCTTCGAGCTGGGCCGTCGTGACGGGCCGGGCGCCGAGGGAAAGCCCGCCGTTACGGTCGATGCTGACGATGCGATGCTGCGCCTTGGTGTCCGGCGCCTTGCCCGCGCCTTTGTCGGCCTTGGGCAGGTTGACCGCGGTCGTCTGCTCCAGCACCGGCGTCGCGATCATGAAGATGATCAGCAGCACGAAGCAGAGGTCGAGCATCGGCGTCACGTTCAGCTCATTGAGCACGTGCAGCCGGTTCGGCTTGGAGAAGGAGCGGGCCATCGGCGCTTACTGGGCGTCTTCCCAGCCGGGCAGAGCGGCGGGCGGCACCTCGGAGACCGGCGCGGCGAGTGGCGCGGCGGACGCAGGCTGGGCCGCCTGGGCGGCGCGGCGCAGTTGTTCGCGTTCCTGCGCGGCTTCGAAGTTACGGCGGGCCTCGCCTTCGAGTTCGAGCTCGACGCGGTCGGCGAGCGAGCTCGCGAAGTTCTCGAGTTCGGTCGTCATGATCTTCACCTGCGTGAGCAGGTAGTTGTAACCGAAGGTGGCGGGGATGGCGACGAGGAGGCCGAGCGTGGTCGTGACGAGCGCGCCGCAGACGCCGGGCGCGAGCTGCGCGATGCTGGCCTTCTCGGTCAGCGCGCCGAAGGTGACCATCACGCCCCACACCGTACCGAGCAGGCCGAGGAACGGACCACCGGAGACGAGCGAGCTGAGCAGCACCATCTTGTCCTCATACTTCACCATCGTGCGCGCGACGCCGCGCTGGACCGCGTTCTCGACGTGGCCCATGCACAACGTGACGTCCGCCGGACGCACCAAGCGACCCTTGTGCCGTTGCACGGCGGAGACTGCTTCGGCGACGAGGAATTCGTAAGGCCCGAGATTAGAACCGCGCGGGAAGTTGAGCGCCACGACGGCGGGCTCGTCGCGGAGGCGACGTTCGAAGGCGTGGTTGCGCCGACGGTGCTCATGGATGTCGGACCATTTCTGGATCATCGCGCCCCAGCCGATGAAGGAACAGATGAGCAGCACGACGGCGACGGCCATGCCGGCGGCGTCCATCTGCTTGAAATACCAAAGGGCACCCTTTTCGGTCTCGGCCAGCACGAGCATGAAGACAGGAGAAAGCATCGGTTTCATAGGCAATCCGCCGCGGGCAGGGCTTCAACCTGAAAAGGTTCGCCCGCACGCTTGAACCGGCGGCCATTCTTCCGCATGGTGAGGGCTGCGTGATCCCTCGTCCGCCCACCTGCCAAGGCTGCGTCCAGAACGCCGTCGTCTACTTCACCCTCGTCGCCGGGGGGAAGGCGGAGACCTATGCTTGCTGCCAAGGCTGCCCGTCCCTCGTGTCGGACTCCATCCTGCCCTCCCTCGCCCTGGGACTGAAACTGACCGTACCGACCCCCGTCGGCCGCGGTAAGTGCCCGGCCTGCGGCTTCCGCTGGTCGGACTACGAGCGCATCCATCGCCTCGGTTGCGCCACCTGCTACGAAGCCCATGCGCCCCAGGCGTTGGCGACCATCGCACGCATCCAGCCGGGCTTGGAGCACCATGGCCGCCGCCCCCAGGATAGCCAGGCGGACCGCCTCGCCAAACTGACCAAGGCCCGTGCCGACCTGCAGGCCGCCCTCCGGGTCGAGGATTTCGAGGCTGCGGCCGTCCTGCGGGACCAGATCGCCGAGCTCGAGAACGGTCCGACGGAGAGCCGCCCCTGACTTACCGGATGAAACCCACCGCCCTGCTGACCAACGACGACGGCATCAATGCCGCCTTCCTCCATGCCTTGGTGGCCGCCTGCGTCGCCGAAGGCTTCCGGGTGGTCGTGGCCGCCCCCTCCGGCGAACGCAGCTGGATCGGCCGGGCCTTCAGCCGTCACCGCGAGGTCACCTTGGCCGATTACCCCGGCCTCGGCGAACAGGCCTGGTCCATCGACGGCACCCCCTCTGACTGCGTCAACATCGCCCTCGGCCACCTGCTGCCCGTCCGGCCCGACGTCGTTCTCTCCGGCATCAACATCGGCTTCAACGCCACGATGCCCCTCTGCCTGAGCTCCGGGACCCTCGCCGGCGCGACCGAAGGCACCGCCTGGGGTCTCCCGGCCGTCGCCTGCTCGCTCGACCTCGAGCAATCGCTCTTCGAACAGGTCCACCGGAACTCCGCGGTGTGCCCGCCGGCCCTCCGCCCGCACCTCGAGACCGCCTGCCGTCACGCCGCCCGCTTCGCCAAGAGCCTCGTCGGCCAGCCGGTGACCGGCCTGCACGTCCACAGCCTCAACTACCCGGCGACGGTCACCGACAGCACCGCCATGGAACGCAGCACCCCGGCGCTGGTCCGCCACGGCTCCCTCTTCAAGCGTTCGGCGCAGGGCTTCTCGTTCGCCTGGAACGACGGCGAGAGCCTCACCCCCGATAAACAATCAGACCTCGCCGTCTTGGAGCGAGGTCTGATCAGTCATACGGTCTTCGACTTCGGCGGCACCGCGCCGCTCTGAGCCGGCTCAGT
>CAXNHL010000148.1:0-3862 GCA_964202105.1 Opitutales bacterium
CTTCACTTCGGCGCCGGTCGTCTGGGCCTTCAGGAAGAAGTTCGGCAGGCCGCCGCGGGCGCGGACTTCCTGGGCGTCGGCGAGCGGGTAATCCTGGTCGGCGGCGCGACCGAGCACGGCGGCGCAGAGCGCCAAGGCGGAGAAGAGCAGTCTCATGGGGGTGCAAGATTAGACGGGGAATAACCCCGCGAGTTCCAGCCTATTGCCCGGACGCGTCCGAAAAATGAAAGTCCGTCTTCCTTCCCGCACCGAGTCCCGTAAGTTCGGGACATGGACAACCTCACGCACGCCGCCCTGGGCATCGCCGCCGGGGTCGCCGTCCATCGCCGCGGCGGCTCGGTCTCCGCCGCCGCCGTGGCCGCCCTGCTCGCGTCCGAGGCGCCGGACCTCGACGTGTTCATCCGGGCCGCCGACGACCCGCTCGTCGCCTTCCGCTGGCACCGTCACTTCACGCACAGCTTCGTGTTCATGCCGGTGCTCGCGCTGGCGGCCGCGTGGCTCACGACCCTCTTCTTCCATCGCCGCCATAACGTCGGCTGGCGCGAACTGTTCCTGCCCGCCCTCGCCGGCGCGCTCACGCACCTGCTCTGCGACGGCTGCACGAGCTACGGCACGATGCTGCTCTGGCCGTTCACGGAGGCGCGTTACTCCTGGGATTGCCTCCCGATCATCGACCTCGCGGTCACCCTGCCCGTGCTGACGTTCGCCGTGCTCGCCTGGCGCCGGCACTCGCCGCGGCTGGCGGCTTACGCGCTGCTGTGGTTCGGCGCCTACGCCGCGCTCGGCCTGACGCAGCAGGCCCGCGCCGAACGCAGCCTGCGGGCCTGGCTGGCGGCCCAGTCCGTCACGCCGGAGCGCCTCGCGGTGAAGCCGACGGTCTCCAACCTCGTCGTCTGGCGCGCGGTCTGGCTGCACCAAGGTCGCTGGCATGTGGCGGCGGTGCGCAACCTGCCGTTCACACCGACCCGTCTCGTGGTCGGCGAGACCCGCGCGGCCTGGTCACCGACGTCCGCCGGCAATCCCCCGCCCTTCTCCGAAGGCGCGCACCTGATCGCCGACTTCTCCCGGTTCACCGGCGGCTGGAACACCTATGACCAGGCCGACGGCGCGATCCTCGTCGGCGACATCCGTTTCGCGATGCTTCCGACCAGCAGCCGCCCGCTGTGGTCCGTGCGATGCGCTCCCGGCGGCACGCTCGCCGACACGACGCTGATCATGGACCGCAGCCTCCGGGATGGTGACTGGGGGCGCCTCGGCGCCTTGCTCACCGGGTCGGATTCGCGCTTCGTCGAAATCGACTAAGACGCGCCGCGGAGCGTCGCGTCCCCGCTACGCGATGACTCAGCGCAGTTCGAAGCGATAACTGGCGACGGCTTCGGAGGCGACCGGCGCGCGATTACGCGTGGCGGGCTCGAAGGTCGAAGCCCGGGCGGCCTCCAGCGCGGCCTCATCAAGCAGGCGGCTGCCGGAGCTGGTGGTGAGCTCGACCTGCCGGACGGAGCCGTCCGCGGCGAGCAGGATGCGGACACCGACGACGCCGGCGACGCCGGCGCGACGCGCCCGCTCAGGATAAGCGGGCTCCTGCCGCGCGCGGAAGGCCGGCGGTACGAAGACTTCCGCGACGGGCGCGGGCGGGGCGACGGACACGCCCCTAGGTTCGGCGGCGACAGGAGCCACGACGGCGGGCGAAGCCGCCACCGGGGCAGTCGCCGGCGGAAGAGCGGCGGGCGTCACCGGGACGAAGACGGGCGTCACGGGCAAGGTGAGCCCGGCGCCGAGGGCCGCGCCTTCCTTAGCCTCGCCAGGCAAGGCGACCGGCTCCGGCAGCAAGGTCACGAGGATATGGCCGCCTTCCGTGGCCGGCTCGCCGACGCCGCGCAGTCCGCCGACCCAGACGGCGCCGAGGGCCATCGCGTGGGCGCAGGCCACCGCGGTCCAGATCAGGCGATGTCGACGACGTTCAGACACGCGGTGAGAGTCGGTTCGACGGCGAGTTCAGTCAAGGACGAGGCGTGTCATTTCGCGAGGTCCGGCGGCACCATCCACAGCAGGCTCCAGGCGCCGAACGGGCGCGCGCGGTCCGGCTTGCTCCGCCGCTCCAACGCCATCAGCCCGGCCTTACGGAAACGGACCGCTTCGCCGCCATCGGCCAGGCCGAGCAGGAGCGCGGCCAGTTCGGCGAGGTGCGGATTATGGCCGACGAGCAGGCGGCTGCGGCGCGACTTGGCGAGCTGCGCGGCGGTCTTCCGCGGATCGTCCTCCGGCTCCAGGCCCGCGAGCACCTTCAGGGGCAACCCGGAGCGGGTCGCCAGCCGCAGCAGCTGCGCCGTCCGGACCGCGCGCACGAGGGGGCTGTGCTCGATCGCCTCGACTTCCGCCAAAGCCGCGGCGCCGACGCCTGGGGCCAGCAAGGCCACCTGACGCTGGCCGTGCGACGTGAGGTCGCGCGAGGCGTCCGGCGTCCCGGGGACGGCTTCGGCATGGCGGAGCAGGTAGAGACGCATGACGGTAACGTGACGTTTCGCCGAGCCGTTGCAAATCGGACTTGCTCCGCCGTCTCGTCCGTCAACCAATCGCCCGTGCGCTTCGTCGCCACCGCCCTCCTCCTCTGCGCCGCGCTCACCGCGGAGACGGCCGCCCAGACGCGCTACTCGACCCAAGGGATGACCGTGGCGGGGCAGATCTGCGTCGACGCCTCGACCGGCGCCGTGCTGTCACAGAAACTGGCGGACTTCCCGGCGGACCCGGCCAGCGTGACGAAGCTGATGACCTTCCTCCTTGTCCTCGAGGATCTCCGCGACGGGCGGACGACGCTGCGCAGCCGCGTGGGCGTCACCAAGGAAGCCGCGGCCACCGGGGGCTCGCAGGTCTGGCTGGCCGTCGGCGAGACGTTCACGGTGGAAGACATGCTCTACGCGCTGATGCTCCAATCCGCCAATGACGTCGCGGTGGCCTTGGCCGTCGACCGGGCCGGCAGCACGGCGGCCTTCGTCGCCCGCATGAACCGCCGGGCGGCCGAACTCGGCATGACGCGCACCCGCTATGTCTCGCCCAATGGGCTGACCGAAGGCCGTGGTCCGCATGACAGCTCGACCGCCCGCGACCTGGCCCGGCTCGGCGTCGTACTCTGCGGCATGCCCGAAGCCCTGCGCTTCACCTCGGCCAAACGTCACGTCCTCCACCGCCCGCTCAAGCCGATGGAGATGCTCAACCACAACCATCTGCTGGCCTCGTTCCCCGGCTGCGATGGGCTGAAGACCGGCTACACCTCGAGCGCCCAGGCCTCGATCATGACCACGGCCAAGGCCGGACCCCACCGGGTCATCGCGGTCGTGCTCGGTTGCCGCAGCCCCCATGGCGGTAAGGCCTCCCAGCGCCTGCGGGATGACTTGGCCGCCACCCTGATGCGGGAAGGCCTGGCCAAACTCCAGGCCCAGGCGGCCGCCCAAGCCCACCTGCCAGCGCTGAAGCAAGCCCCCAAGATCAGCGTAAAACCCAAGGAAGAGCCCGGTTTCTGGGACTGGCTGGGGGATTTGTTTAGCTTCTAACCCCCGGCCAGAAGGGGGTGGAAAGAAGTAGTGAACATTTGTTCATTTTGCTTGCCACGTTCGCCGTGCCCGGCAAATTCCATTCCGCATACCCAACGTTATGTCCGCCAAATCCGAACCCACCGCTAAGGAAAAATCTGCCAACCAGGCAGCCGAGAAGAAGACCCTCGATCTGGCTCTCTCCGCCATCAACAAGCAGTATGGCGACGGCACCCTGATGCGCATGGGAGACGCGACCAAGATGCAGGTCTCGTCCGTCTCCACTGGCTCGGTCGCCATCGACCTTGCCTTGGGCGTCGGCGGCCTCCCCCGCG
>CAXNHL010000149.1:0-3861 GCA_964202105.1 Opitutales bacterium
GCCAATCACGAAATCGGCGCCACTCAGGCTACCACCCCTGTGCTCCTCGGCACCGCCCGCGCCCACGGCGCAGCTGGCGGCTTCGTCTCCAAGTGGGTGATCAACACCTCGACCTGGCAGGTCGTCTCCGGCGGCGACTTCGTGACCTCGCGCCTCAACCAGATGATGTGGAACGGAACCACCTGGGCTGCTCCCGCCACCGCCTATGCCTACCTCCGCCCTTGTTCCGCAGACCTCCCGAAGCTCAGCGCCTTCTGGGATGCGAGCACCTCGACGGGCTACGATGGCCTGATCTTCCTGAACGGCGAAGAAACCGGCGCCGAAGGCAAAGCCTTCGCCTTCATCGCCACGGGTGCTGCGGGTGAAGTCGGCAAGGCCTACGAACTCCCGCACCACGGTAAGTATTCCTACGAGAACCTCCTCGCCCGCTCCAACTACGGCTCGACCCCGGGCGCGGCCAACCTTCTCCAGACTGTCGTCGTCGGCACGGATGACACGACCCCTGGCGAAGTCTATGTTTACATCGGCACCAAGACCAACACCGGCAACGCGGTCCAGAAGGCCGGCCTCACGAACGGCCAGCTCTACGGCGTCAAGGTGAACGCCGGCGTCACGGGCTATACCGGCGCCGTCACGCTCGAGAACGCCTCAGGCATCAACGGCACCTTCGCGCTCGCTCCGATCTTCACCAATGCGACCATCGCGGCCAAGACCGGCGCCGAGTTCCAGACCGAATCGCTCCGTCTCGGCGTGACCCAGTTCGCCCGCCCGGAAGACGCCCACTGGTTCGACCATGACTCCCTGATCGTGGCCACCACCGGCGCCAGCGGCAGCGCGATGGGAGGCGCCACCGTCACCTCTAAGATCTACCAGCTCGACTTCAACAGCGACACGGCCAACGGCATCCTCACCACCGGCGGCAATATCCGGGTCCTCATCGACTCCAACAACATCACCGGCCTGGACGGCCAGAAGGCCCGCAGCTTCGACAACCTGACGGTCGGCGACGACGGCATGCTCTACATCCAGGAAGATCCGGGTAACAGCTCCTACGTGGCCAAGCACTGGATCGTCAACCCGACCCTCGGCTCCCAGACCCTCCGCGAACAGAGCGCCGTCCAGATCTTCGAATCGGATCGCACTCGCTTCACCACGGGCGCGGTTAATTTCCAGACCCTCGACGAAGAACACTCCGGCATCATCGACATCACGTCGATCGTGAACGACGGCGTCGTCGGCAGCCAATGGTTCCTCGTCGCCACCCAGAACCACGCCGCCGCCACCGGCGCCAACGCCGCCACCCTCGTCGAAGGCGGCCAGTTCATCGCCCTCAACAAGCGTGCCGGCTCCAACGTCAGCACCGGTGCAGGCGCCATGACGCTGACCAACGGCGGCAGCGTCGTCGCCAACGGCGGGACCATCACCGACGCCGTGACCCTCTCCGGCACGGGCGGCGTCTTCGACATCACGGGCAGCACGACCGCCTCGGGCGCCATCGGCGGCGCCGGTGGTCTCTGGAAGAACGGCACGGGCACGCTGACCCTCACCGGCGCGAACACCTATACGGGTGACACGACCGTCGCCAACGGCAAGCTCGTCGTCAACGGCTCGCTCGCCTCCTCGGTCCGCATCCTCAAGGGCAACAGCTTCGGCGGCACCGTCACGGTCGCCGGCAGCCTGACCAACCTCGGTACGCTCGCTCCGGGCAACTCCCCCGGCACGCTCACGATCGCCGGAAACTACATCGAAGCCGGCACGCTCGACATCGAAGTCTGGGGCCTCACCCCGGGCACGCAGCATGATCAGGTGGTCGCTTCCGGCACCGCGACCTTCCAGTCCGGCAGCAACCTGATCGTCACCAAGACCGGCGGCACCTTCGACCTGAGCCGCACGCAGTCTGTCCTTGCGGTCAGCGCCGCCGCCTACTCCGGCGCGTTCAGCACGCTGGATCGCTCCACGCAGACCACCCAGGTGTTCTTCAACAACGCCACCGGCCGCATCCACGGCTCCGGGCTGACCGAAGCGCAGACGTTCGCCGACCTGACGACCGGCGACAACCGTAAGACAATCGCCTCCGCGCTCTACGCGGACGGTCTGACCAGCGCCACGGTCCTGCGCGCCAACGGCGGTGGCTCCGCCACGGCCAAGGCGTTCATGGCCGCCGGCGACCTGGGCGCCGCCACCGCCGCCTTCCTCGGCGCGGCTGACGTCGGCACCGCGCTCGATGCGCTCTCCCCCGAGCCCTACGGCGCTTCGCACATCATGGCCTGGCGCAACTCCCTCCAGCTGACCCGCGCCCTGACCAGCGCCGTCGCGGCTCCGGAAGGTTGGAACGCCCAGGTCGGCTACGACCAGCAGCAGGCGACGCTCACGGCCTCCCCGACGACGATGAACGGAAGCTATGACATCAACTCCAGCTACGTCATCGCGACCAAGGCGCTCTCCCGCGGGACCCAGTTCTCGGTGCTGTTCGCGCAGAACCAGGGCAACACCTCCGCGCCGGGCTTCAGTTCCAAGAGCCGCGGCCAGTCCGTGGGCCTCGGCTTCGCCGCTGACCTGGACTTCGCGCGCCTCGACCTTGCCGTCGCCAGCGGCAAGCTGGAATCGGATGGTTCGCGCAACGGCCAGACCTTCTCGGACCAGAACCTCAAGGGAGGCACGGCGCTGGCCCGACTGAGCTTCGCCAAGCTCGGCGCCTTCACCCCCTTCGTCGGACTGCATTACAGCAATTCGAAGATGGACGCCTTCACCGAGTCAGGCACGGGCGCGAACCTCACGGTCGCCGAAGCTTCGCAGTCGAACACCTTCGCCGAAGCCGGGCTGGGCTACGCCCTGCAGCTGAGCGAGATGTTCTCGCTCACGCTCAACGTCGCCTATGAGCACAACCTGGGCAGCACCGGAGACAGCATGAATGCGCGCTTCGCCGACGCCGCGAGCCCGACTTCCTTCACGGTGCGCACCTATGGCGCCGGACAGGATATCTTCCGCGGCGGCATCGGCCTCCAGGCCAACCTGGGCGCAGGTCGCTCGGCCGGAATCAGCTACGACGTCCATTCGGGCGACGACCTGAAGTCCGCCCACCAGATCAAGGCCAACTACACGTTCCGCTTCTAAGCAGTCGGCATAGCAGGTCCGAAGGCCGCCCATCTGGGCGGCCTTTTTGTCTTACCAGGGCGTGAACCGGATGCCGAAGAGCGCGAAGACAGCCGCGGCGAGCAAACCGAGCGCCGGCAGGAAGAGCGGGTCGAAATAGTCGGCGGTCCGCGGCTTCTTCTCGAGGACGACGACCTTCTTCATCTCGTCGATCCGCTTGAAGACGGAGTTAAGCGCTTCCGGGGTGACGGCGTTGAAGGCCTCGCCGCCCGTCGCCCGGGCGATGCCGATGAGCGCCGGATCGACGGGGATATCCGTCAGGAGGACGGCGAAGACGATGACGCCTTTATCCCGGAGGTCGGCGATGATGGGCACGTCCTTAGGCGACTTGATGTCCGGACTCTCGCCGTCGGTGAGGAGGATGATCATGCGGTCGCCGGCCGGTCGCTGGGCGAGATGGGCCGAAGCTCCGGTGAGGGCGTTGCCGATGAAGGTGCCGCCCCAGAGTTCATCGGGCAGGACGTTGGGCTCGATGAACGGACGCGAGAGCATGATGGTCTCGGTATCGAGCGTCAGCGGGACCCAGTGGATGAAATTACGCGAGAAGATGGTCAGCCCAAACGCGTCCCCCTTCCGGTGGTGCAGGAACTTCTCCAGCGACTCCATGGCGGAGTCGAAGCGGTTATGTCGGCCCTTGCCTTGGTCGCCATGCGACCCCCGCATACTGCCCGAGGTATCGAGCACGACCTGGATGTTCGTGAGCTGCCG
>CAXNHL010000150.1:0-3841 GCA_964202105.1 Opitutales bacterium
AACGCCTTCCCCACGCTCGATATGCAGCCTGCGCTCGTCGACATCGGCCCGGGCAGCCCGACCGGTACCACCATGGGCACCGGCGCCAAGTTCCCGGCGTCCTACCAGCGCGCTTTCTTCGCGTGCGATTGGACCTTCGCCACGCTCTACGCCATCCACCTCACGCCGGAAGGCGGCGGCTGGAAAGCCCGCAAGGAAGTCTTCGCCGCGGGCAAGCCGTTCTCCGTCACCGACGCCGTGATTCGTCCGCAGGACGGCCACATGTACGTCACCATCGGCGGCCGCGGCGGTCAGTCCGCGCTCTATCGTATCACTTATAAGGGTGCGGAGTCCACCGCGCCCGTCGCCTGGTTCGACGCCACGCCGGAACAGAAACTCCGCCGAGAACTCGAAGCCCTCCGTGACGTCGCCCCGTCGGCCGCCGCGCTTGATAAGGCCTGGCCGCTCATGGGTCATGCTGACCGCTGGGTCCGCTACGCCGCCCGCATCGCCGTCGAGCACCAGCCCGTCGACGCCTGGCGCTCCCGCGTGAAGGCCGACGCCAACCTCGACCTCGCGCTCAACGCCGCCTTGGCCCTCGCCCGCAGCGGCGGAGCGCCTGACCTCGGCGCCATCGTCACCGCCGCCGACTCGGCCGCCAACTCCAAGGACCTGCGCCTACGTCAGGATCGCCTGCGCGTCCTCCACGTCGCCTTCGCCCGCCACGGCAAGCCCGACGCCGCCACCGTGGCCCGTCTCGGCAAGGAAAGCGCCGGCCGCATTCCTTCCGGTGACAACGCCCTGGACCGACTGCTCGCCCAGCTCGCCATCTACCTCGGCGAACCCAACGCGCCCGCCCGCGTGCTGCAGGCCATGAAGATCGCCCAGCCTGCACCCGCCGTCGTCGCCGATCCGGAGATCCTCGCCCGTCACCCGGGTTACGCCAAGGCCGCCGCGAACGCGATGGCCGTCACGCCCTCGTCGACGCGTATCGGCCTCGCCGTGTATCTGAGCCGCGCCACCGTCGGCTGGACGCCGGAGTTGCGGAAGCAGTTCTTCGGTTACCTCGACGTGCTCGCGCAGGCCGAAGGGGGCAACTCGCTGAAGGGCTTCGTGCGTAATATCCGCAAGGAATCTCTCGCCGCCGCGCCGGAAGCCGAGCGCCCCGAGCTCGAGCTGATTGCGCCGGTCGCCGCCCGTAAGCCCGCCGCGCCGATCCCGGCCGCCGCCGGTCCGGGTCGTCTCTGGACGCACGCCGAGGCCCTCAAGGTCTGGGAAGACGCCAAGGCCAAGAAGACCTTCGACTTCGCGAACGGCCAGAAGATGTTCGCCGCCGCGCTCTGCTCGCAGTGTCACCGTATGGGTAATGACGGTGGTGCGCAGGGTCCGGATCTCTCCGGTCTCGGCGCCCGCACCGCTCCGGCGGACGTGCTCATGAGTATCGTTCAGCCGAACGCCGTGCTCTCCGACCAATACGCCAACTCCGTCATCGGACGCGTCGACGGCGGCAAGACCATCGGGCGCATCCTCAACGAGGAAGGCGACAAACTTGAGCTCTCGGTGAACCCGTTCGATCCCGCGGTGACGATTTCGGTCAACCGTTCCGACATCCTGAGCATCGACCGTTCGCCGGACAGCCCGATGCCCGTCGGCCTGATCAATTCGTTGAACGCTCAGGAAGTCGCCGACCTGCTCGCCTATCTCGTCTCGGGTGCGAATCCGAAGGATTCCCTCTACGCGAAGTGAGCGCGAGGCGCTCACTTCGAGGGGGAAAGTTGACACGGTGACACGTGGGCAAGGGGAGTGAATGATGAGGGCGGCTTCGGCCGCCCTTTTTATTTTTGGATTTAGGTAGGGACAGCACCACGTGCTGTCCTAGTTGTTTCCGCGGAGGGCGCGGCGTAGCCACGCCCCTACCTTCGGCCACCATGCGGCGGCCGCTAGGGCAGCACGTGGTGCTGCCCCTACCTCGAGACAGAAATGTTCCCTAGGGATATTCCCTGATAGATAATACCTAGGAGATTATAGTTACCTAGGATAGGTCAGCGGCCCTGGGTATGGGCATGCGATTCACCTTCCTCGCCTGGTTCTTCTTTGCCACCTGCCTCGGGCTATCCGCCGGCGGTCCGTCCGATCTGGCCGCTCTCCTGCGTTCGGCCGAGGCGGGGGATGCGGACGCGCAATTCGTTTTGGCGTACTCCTACTATCAAGGTGGCAGCCCGGAGGCGGCCTTGGGTTGGCTCAAGAAGTCCGCGGAGCGCAAGCATCCTAAGGCCTGGCGTCTGCTCGGCGATTTCCACGCCAAGGGCCTCGTCGCCAAGGGTAAGGCCGATCCGCGCGAAGCAGCCGCATGCTATCTCAAGGCCGCCGCGCTCGGTGACGCTGCCGCAATGAGCCGGCTGGCAGATTGTTACTTCGAGGGACGTGGCCTCGCCCGAAGCGCGTTCGCCGGCGTGAGGTGGCTGCGGGCGTCGGCCGAAGCCGGCGACCGCGGAGCGGCCAGGCTGCTCGCCATGCGACTGGCCGAAGGCGACGATACGCCGCGTGATCCGACCGAAGCATATTTCTGGCTGATCGTGGGCGCCGAGGGTCAAGGGCAGGGAGTATGGACGATCAAGCTGGCGGACTACCGGGCGAAGGTTCCGGCTTCACAGCGTAAGGCCACCGAGGAGGCCGCGCAGAAGGTCATCCAAAAGACGCCGGCTCACCGCTGAGCCTGCAGGGGTTCAGTAGTTGAGCCCAGCCAGCACGCCGAATCCGTGGTAGTGGCGCCAGTCGCGGGAGCCGCGGGCCGCGCGCCAGAGGTAGAAGAGGCGGAGTTCGAGCTGTTCGGAAGTGCGCAGGACCAGGCCGACCGGAATCAGACGGTTCTCCGAGACGCGGTCCTTGGTCGTGTCGTAGATGACTTCGTTGTTGGCGTAGAATCCGCGGAAGACTCCTTCGCGGTTGAGCGTCCAGTCGATCTGCGGGCGGACGCGCAGGCGGGTGTTATATTCCGCATCATTGTCGCGCCAGCGCCATTCGAAGCGGTTGCGGAAGCTGAGCACGACGGACTCCGAGAGTCGGTAGGTCGGGTTAGCTTCGAATTCGAAGCGGAGCCAATTCGGGCGATTGGTCTCGTCCGGATTGAAGCCTTCGAAATAGGAGACGTTGGCCTGAAGCTGCCAGTTCGGATTCAGGTCGTAGCGCAGGCGCGGGCTGACCATCCAAGCGTGGAGGCGACCGATGCCGTCATCCGCGCGCACGTCGATGAAATTGCCGACGCTCCACTTCTCGTCCAGGCGGAGCCAGATATTGTTCTGATACCAACCCTGGATGCCTTCGGCGCAGAGGGTGACGGGGAGGAGGGCGAGGAGGGCGAGCAGACGCATGGGGAGGTTGTAAGGGAGGAGGCTGGAAGAGTGCAAAGCTGAGTTTAGGGGTGGGGGTAGGGGCAGGGGTAGGGGTTGGCCATACGAGAGTATGGAGTATCGAGTATTGAGTATGGGTGGCGCGGCACTTCGGGTGGCGGGCAATTTAACTCAAAGGGAAACCGGAGACCGGATGATTGGGTAGGGCGTGGCTCTCCGAGCCCGCCGTCATGCCGGGCGAGATGCGAATGTCGGTCGGCGAACGGACGGCTCGGAGAGCCGTCCCTACCTCGGGCAGAAGGCAGGCGCAAAAAAGGACGGCTCGGAGAGCCGTCCCTGCCTAGCAACCGTTCACGCGGGCAACGTGAACGCGGGGAGCTTACGGATTTCGCCGCCGGCCATCGCGGACTCGTGGGCGAGGATGCCCGTGCAGGTCCAGTTGGCGGACTGACGCGCGTTCGGGAACGGCTCGCGCTTGGCGAGCAGCGCCTGGATGAACTCGTTGGCGAGGT
>CAXNHL010000151.1:0-3822 GCA_964202105.1 Opitutales bacterium
GGCAACATGCTCGTCGGCAGCCGCACCGGCCGGAAATTCATGCCGGGCGGCGTCATCCAGGTGACCGTCGACCGTGTGGATCGCTTCAAGCGCCAGGTCGATTTCCGCCTCTATGATGATCGTCAGGTCCAGAAGCCCCGGGGACCGGAGAGACGGAAGGGACAGAGATAAGCACGGAGGACTGAATAGAGGGCTGAGATGAGGTCTGAGTGGAGGACTGAGTGGAGGACTGAATTGATTGAGCGGCATCGGGTAGGGACAGCACCACGTGCTGTCCTTTTTTGTGGGCAAAGGTCGCAGCTGGGTAGGGTCGGGACCGCGTCACGACCTAGCTGTCTCTGATTCGCCGCAGGGCGAATCCAGGTAGGGGCACGATTCATCGTGCACTCCGCGACAGGTATTGGCGGTTAGCGGTTGGCGGATGGGAACACACCGAGACAGGAGGGCGCGGCGAAGCCACGCCCCTACCTTCGGCCGCCCTGCGGCGGCCCTATGTCGTGACGCGGTCCCGACCCTACCCAAGGCAGACTAGGGCAGCACGCGGTGCTGCCCCTACCTCGAGTCCTCCTGCCCACAGGTCCTCGAAACCCCTGTCTCTTCCTATCCGCTATCCGCTAACCGCCAACCGCTAACCGCCACCACCTCTGCCTTCATCACTCCTTCTTCCCACCCTCAATCCTCACCCGCATCTCCTCCGCGCGCGCAGTCGCTGCTTCGGCGTGTTTCACGGCGGCGGTGAGTTTGGTGAGGATGAGTTTCTCGCGTTCCTGCAGGGCGGTGAGGCGGGCGTCGCGGGCTTTCACGGCGTCTTCCCAGCCGCGGAGGGCCGCCTGCCAGTCCTTGGTACGGGCGATGAATTCGGCGGTCTGCTTGCGGTTATCCGCTTCGGCTTCGGCGCGGAGCGCGCGGGTGCGATCGAGTTGCGTGCGTAGTTCGGCGAGATCCTGTCTGAGTCCTTCGGTTTCGGCGCGGGCCTGGGCGAGGTCGGCGGTTAGCTTGGCGCGCGTGGCGCCTTCGGCGGCGTAGTCGGCGCGCAAGCCGAGGTCGCGTTGCCACTGCCAGCCGGCGACGGCGACGAGCAGGCCGATCAGGGCGAACTGGATGGCGCGCAGGCTCATTTGCTTTCGACGGGCTCGGCGGCGAAGCGCACTTCGGTGATGCCGGCTTCGCCGACGGCCTCGAGGGCGCGGGTCATCGCGGCGAAGGGCGTGCGGGCGTCGCCCTGCACGAGGGCGGGCCGGCCGGGCGCGGCGGCGGCGCGGCGGCGCAGTTCGGCGACGAGTTCATTGCGACCGAGCGCGCGGCCTTCGAGCGAGAGCGTGCCGGCGGCGTCGACGGCGATCACGAGGTTACGTTCGGCGGAGGCCGTGGTCGCGGCGGACGCGGGCAGACGGACGGGGGCGAGCGCCTGGCTCTGCGTCAGGCCGAGGGTGGCGAGGATGAACGTGGCCAGCAGGAAGAACATGATGTCGATGAGCGGCACGATCTCGATGCGCGCGCCCGTCTCTTCGTCCTTCGGCCGGCGGAGGCGGATGGCCATCTCAGCGACGGCGCCCGGCTTCGTCGGGCGCAGGTTGGAATTCGCTCACCGGCTGGCCGGCGGCCGCGGCGCTCTTCAGCGCGATCTCGGCCTGGTTGATGGCCTGCTCGAGGTCGTGCCGCAGCGATTGCGCGCGGCGGTGGAAGAAGTTGTGCGGGATGAGGCAGAAGATCGCGATGCCCAGGCCCGCGGCGGTCGCGATGAGGGCTTCGCCGACGCCGCCGCTGACCTTGGCGACCGCGAGCTGCTCGGAGCCGATGAACTGGAAGCTGCCCATGATGCCGATGACGGTGCCGAGCAGGCCGAGCAACGGCGCGAGCGTGACGATGGTGCTCAGCAGCCACTGGCGGGCGCCGGCTTCCTCGAGCGTCTCTTCGGCGCGGAGCTGCATGGCGGTCACGGGTTCGGTGCGGCCGTTGGCGAGGCCGGAGCGGAGCGCGACGAGGAAGGGCGACGCGGCGCCTTGCGTGCGCTGCCAGGCCGGGCCGTATTGGCCGAGCCGGACTTCCCAGAGGGCTTCGCTGAAAGCCTTGTCGGCGCGGAGGCGGCGCACGTTACGCCAGTAGAGCAGACGCTCGGCCACGGCCGCGAGGGCGACGATCAGGCAGACGAGGATCGGCCACATGATGGGTCCGCCTTTGAGGAAGGTCTCTACGAGCACGTTGGCGAGGGGCATGGTCACTGGAGTTGGAATTGGATGGAGATCTCGTAGAGGCGGACGTCGCCGGCGGGGAATTCCCAGCGGCGCAGGATGGTCTCGGTCGCGGCGTCATCGAGGCGATGGCAGCCGGAAGTATTGACCGCGCGGGCGCGGCGCACGGTGCCGTTCTCGCCGACCTCGAACTCGACGCGCACGACGCCGCTCTCGCGACGCCGCAGGCATTCGAAAGGATATTCCGGCCAGGGCTGGCGGCCGGCCATCTCGGCGACATCGAGCACGATGGGTCCGGCCGTCACGCCGCGGGCCGGTCCGCGTACTCCGGTCGGAGCGACGGGCGTGCGCCGGACGTTCGCCGCGGGCACTTGCGGGAGGTCGGGCAGGCGGAGGTCCGGGAGCGAGGTGATCGGAGCGAGGGGTGCGGGCGCCAACGCGGCGTCCGGCGCGACCGCGGCGTCGGCGTTCACCGCCGGGGCGGTGCGGAGCTTCGTGGGGTCGAGTTTCACGAGCGCCGGCTTGGGCTTCGCCGGCGGGAGCGTCGCGGGTTCCAGCCGAGGGGGCGTCCGGGTCAGGCCGCTCACCGACACCGCCAAGGCCACGACGGCGAGCGCCACGACGACGAAGTCGAGGAGGCGGTCGGAGTCAGGCTGGGCGGGCGCGGGGCGCATGCGCGGGGGAGAGGTGACGATGCGTGCGCGGTCCGGCGGTGGCAAGTCGCGTCCGGGGTTCAGAAGGCCAGTTCGCCCCCACAGAAGAAGGTGCGCGGGGCGTTGGCGCGCGCACCGAGCGGGGCACGGCTGATGATCGCCCGCTTATCGAGCAGGTTCTGGACGCCGCCGACGAGTTTGAAGGAAGGCGTCAGCTGATAGCGGAGGTTGAGGTCCACGGTGAGGAGTCCGTCGACCTTGCCGTCGAGCGTGGAAGGATTGGCCAGCGCGCCGGAGCCGTCGACGAGCCGAGGGCCGGCGTTGTAACCGGTGCCCCACGTCGCGGAGTAGTAGCTGAGGTCGAGCGAGCCGCCCCACGGTCCGGTTTCGAAGCCGAGGCCGGCCGAGAGTTTCCATTCCGGGATATACGGGATCTCGTTGCCATTGCTCGCGCCGGCGAAGAGGCCGGCCGTATTGCCGAGACGGCTGCCTTCGATGTCGCTGAAGCGCGCGTGGGTCCAAGTCAGGCCCGCATAGGCCGGCAGCGCGAAGCCGCGGCCTTGCGCACCGGCGAGGTCGTGGCGCACGAGGGCCTCGAGTCCGTAAGAGGTCGCGCCGCCGCCGTTGGTGACAGGCATCAGTCCGCCGCCGGCCACGCCGACCACGGGCGCGATGAGGTTGCGGAAATCGGTGTGGAACGCCGTGAGTTCCCAGCTGGTGGCGCGGTCGC
Organism: Opitutales bacterium; assembly: GCA_964202105.1. GTDB lineage: Bacteria > Verrucomicrobiota > Verrucomicrobiia > Opitutales > UBA953 > UBA953. The sequence continues at coordinate 3,576 of CAXNHL010000151.1, forward strand.
GGTGACGCAGGCCGAGTTCCTTGCCGAGACTTTCTTCGGAGCGCGTGCCGGCGGCGTAGCCGGAAGGATTGGCCGCCGAGCCGCCGCGGTAGACGCCACCGAAGACGGTGCTCTGCGCGTTGAGCTCGTAGGTGAAGCCGAGGCCGCCCATGACCATCTCGCTGTCGACGGGCGTGTACGCGCCGCCGGACGTGGTGTTGGCCATGTCGAGGAATTCGTAACGTACGCCCGGACGCAGGGTCAGCGC
>CAXNHL010000152.1:0-3821 GCA_964202105.1 Opitutales bacterium
ATCGTCGCCAAGCATCAGGTCGACCTTCTCACCGTGCATGGACGCACCGTCAAAGGCCTCTATTGGTCGGAAGTGGATTACGTCGCCATCGCCAAGGCCGTCGCGTCGGTCCCCTGCCCCGTCATCGCCAACGGTGACGTCACCTCGGCCGCCAAGGCCCAGCGCCTGCTCGCGGAAACCAAGGCGCACGGCATGATGATGGGCCGGCACGCCATCCGGAACCCGTGGATCTTCCGCCAGTGGCGCGAAGCCCAGCAGGGACTGACGCCGTTCAAGCCCACGCTGGCCGACGTACGGACGTATATTCAAGAACTCGCCGACGAATGCTGCGACGCCGCCAAGGCGACGGAGAAGCAGGCCGGGCGCCTCAAGAAATTCCTCAACTTCATCGGTCTCGCCGTGGATACCGAGGGCAAGTTCCTGCACGACATGCGCCGGACCGAGAACCTGCCGGACCTGTTGAAGTGTTGCGACGCGCACCTGCTGGGAGCGCGCGCGGGCGAGACCTATCCCGACGAGCCGAACCGCGGCCTCATCGCGCGTCCGACGCGCGAAACCCAGCAAGGTTGCGGGCTCTGAGCATAATCAGGGGGGCCGGACCCGAGCCGCCCCTTGACTCTCGCCGATTGCCCCTAAACTTGAAGGCATGATCAACCTCACCGAAGCCGCTGCCCAGCAGATCAAGGTGCTGCAGAAAGCCCAGGCCAACCCCGAGTCCGTCCTCCGCGTCCTCGTGGAGACCGGAGGCTGCTCCGGCTTCGAATACGGCATGGCGTTTGACATGCGTAAGGAGGGCGACCTCGAGTTCGAGAGCCAGGGCATGAAGATCCTCATCGATCCGACCAGCCACGCCTACCTCGACGGTTCGACCGTGCACTTCGACGATGGCCTGCACGGCAAGGGCTTCGAAGTCCGCAACCCCAACGCCTCCAGCACCTGCGGCTGCGGCAAATCCTTCAGCTAAGCCATGAACACAGCTCTCCGCCTGTCCTTCGCCGCGCTCGCCTGCGCCCTCGTCGCCTGCTCGTCCGAAGCGGACAAGAAGGCCCCCGCCCAGCCGGTCGCCACGCCCGCCCCTGCCGCCTCTCCCATGAAAGACTCCGCCCCCCAGTCCAAAGTCTCCCAGGTGCTCGTCACGCTCGATGACGGCAAGGGCGGCGTCGGCAAGCCCGTGCTCGTCGAAAAGGTCGTGAAGACCGACGCCGAGTGGGCGGCCATGCTGACGCCCGACCAGTATTTCGTCACGCGCGCCAAGGGCACCGAACGTCCGTTCTGCGGCACCCTGCTCGACAATAAGAAGACCGGCACCTACCACTGCGTCTGCTGCGACCTGCCGCTGTTCTCGTCCAACGCCAAGTTCAACTCCGGCACCGGCTGGCCGAGCTTCTTCCAGGGCGTGTCGAAGCAGAACATCGCGACCATCACCGACAATAGCCACGGCATGAGCCGCACCGAGATCCTTTGCGCGCGCTGCGACTGCCACCTCGGCCACGTGTTCGAAGACGGTCCCGCCCCGACCGGCCTGCGCTACTGCCTCAACTCCGAGTCCCTCAAGTTCAAGGAACTCAAGGGAACGTCGGAGAAGAAGTAACTTACTTCTTCTTCGCCTTCGACTTCGAGGCCGCCTTCTTCACCGGGGCGGCCTTCTTCTTGGCTACGACCTTGGTGGGCGACTTCTTGACGGCCTTCTTCGCGAGGGGCTTCTTCGCGACGGGCTTGGCCTTCGGCGCGACCTTCTTCGAATTCTTCACGGCCTTCTTGGTGACAGGCTTAGCCGCCTTCTTCGCAACCGGCTTGGCCTTGGCCTTCGGGGCGACGACCTTGCCGGAATGCACCTTCGCGAGGCGCTTGGCCACGGCGGGTTCGACGTAAGGAGCGGGGGCCTTCGGGCGCTGGTCGACCGGGCCTTTGACCGCGGCCCAGAGCTTGTCGCGGAATTCCTGGATGCCTTCCTGCGAGTAGCAGGAGATCGGGATGACCAGGTCCTTCACGCGTTCCTGGAACTTCTTGAGCTTCGCGGCGGCCTCCGGGAGGTCCATCTTGTTGGCCACGATGATGCGCGGCTTGGACGCGAGGATCGGCGAGTAGAGGCGCAGTTCGCGCTCGAGGATGCGGTGATCGTCCCACGGCTCGCGGTTCTCGCTACCGGCCATGTCGATGATGAAGACCAGGAGCGAGCAGCGCTCGACGTGGCGGAGGAACTGGTGGCCGAGGCCGCGGTTCTCGTGCGCGCCTTCGATGAGGCCCGGGATGTCGGCCATCACGATGCGGTCGAAGCGATCGGTGTAATCGATCACGCCCACGTTGACGTGCAGGGTCGTGAACGGATACGGCGCCATCTTCGGACGGGCGGCCGTGAGGAGATTGGTCAGGGTCGACTTACCGGCGTTGGGGTAGCCCACGAGGCCGATGTCGGCGATCGTCTTGAGCACGATGCGGAACTTACCTTCTTCGCCCGGGTAGCCCGGGGTCGTGCGACGCGGGGCCTGGTTGACCGAGCTCTTGAAGTTCATGTTGCCGAGGCCGCCCTTGCCGCCGGCGAGAAGCACGACGCGTTCGCCATGCTCGGTGAGTTCGGCTACGAGGCGGTTGGTGCCCTCCTCGAGGACCTGCGTGCCCGGAGGCACCGGCAGGATCAGGTCGCCGCCATCGGGACCCGCGCACTGGCGGCCCTGGCCCGGAGCACCATTGCGGGCGCGACGGTGCGGCTGCCAGCGGTAGGCCTGCAGGTCGCCTTCGTTACGGTCGCAGACCAGGACGACGTCGCCGCCCTTGCCGCCGTTACCGCCGTCGGGTCCGCCCTTCGGGATGAATTTCTCGCGACGGAAGCTGACGCAGCCGTGGCCGCCGTCACCGGACTTCAGTTCAACCTTGGCTTCGTCGATAAACATTTGCCCCCAAGGTAGGGCGTCCCCGGCCCCGAGGGCGAGGAGGAAAGGCGGCGGCTCAGCGTTCGAGTCCGCGGGAACGGCGCAACCAGCTCTCGATCGGGGAGAAGAAGATAAGATCGGCGAGGAGTCCCACGATCATCACCACCGCCATGACGCCCATGACCTGGTCCATGCGGAGCAGCTCACGGCCGGCGTTGAGGAGCGAGCCCAGACCGAAGCCGGTCACGATCACGACGAAGATCTCGGCCGCCATGAGCGAGCGCCAGGCGAAGGCCCAACCCTGCTTCATGCCGCTGAGCACGCCCGGCAGCGCGGCCGGGAAGATGACGCGGGACCAGAGGTGCCAGCCGTTGGAGCCCATCGTCTGGGCGGCGCGCAGGTAGAGGGGCGGGACGTTGAGCACCGACTCCTGCACGGCGAGGACGACGGCCCAGAGCGTGCCCATCACCACGACGAAGAGGACGGCTTCCTCGCGGATGCCGAACCAAAGGAGCGCGAGCGGTACCCAGCAGACAGACGGCAGGGTCTGCAGACCGAGGGCCAGGACGCCGAGCGTATCGCGAACCCAGCGCACGCGGGCGCAGAGCGCGCCGAGCGGGACGCCGAGGGCGGCGCCGATGGCGAAGCCGATGATCAGGCGACGCATGGTCACCCAAGTAGCCGCAAGCAGCTCACCGCTGAGCAGGGACTCCCAGAACCACTGGAGAACGTGCGACGGAGCCGGGAAGAGGACTTCACTGACGCGTCCGCTGCGGACAAACCACTCCCAGCCTCCGAGGATGAAGAGGGCGACGAGGGTCGGGATGACCGGGCGAGGAAGTTTCGAGGCCATGGTCACTGGGCGAGACGGGCGGAAAGGGCCTCGGTGACCTCGGAGGCGAGGTTCGCGAGGGCCGGATCGTTCATGCGACGCGGCCGAGGCAGGTCGAC
>CAXNHL010000153.1:0-3815 GCA_964202105.1 Opitutales bacterium
TAATCCAACCCAAACATATTCCGCGGGGTGGCGGCGGGATTGGGCGCGAGGATCTTGATCTCGAGGCGATGTTCGCCGGCGTCGAGTTCGTGGCGGCCGCCATTGAGTTCGCCGGTGGTGACGACTTCGGCGGGGTTGTAGAAATCGTAGCCCTCGACGCCGAGGAGCTTGCCGTCGAGGCGGAGTTCGAAGCTGCCGTAATCATGCGCCTTGGTGCCGACGAACTTCACTTCATAGGTCCCCTTGGCGGAGACGGGGAGCGCGAGCGTGAGCGTGTCGCCGACCTTGCCGCCGGTCCACCAGAGGTGGTCATTGCCGCTCCAGCGGCTGGCCTTGAAGGAAGTCATCTTCTGGCCGCTGGTCTTGCCGCCAGTGACGGCGAGGACCTTCAGCGTCTCACCTTCGATCGCGCCTTCCAGTCGCCAGACGCCGGGGGCGGTGGCCGGGAAGCCGTCCGGGAACTGCAGATAAGCGACGAGATTGATCACCTGCTCCTTGGTAAGCGCATCAAGCAGGCCTTCGGGCATGAGCGACATCGGGAGGATCTCGCGTTTCTCGACCTCGCCCTTGGCGACGGTGAATTTCGCGCCACCCGGCATGACGAGACGGAACGACTGCGCGTCTTCGAACTGGACGATGCCGCTCATGGTGGCGCCACCCTTGAGCTTGAAGACGTTGAGCTGGTAGTCTTTGCCGATGACGCCGTTGGGGTTGAGGACGTTCTCAAGGAAGTAATCGAGCTTACCGATATTGGAGCCGGCGAGACCCGGGCCGACCTGGTTGCCTATATAGCCGAAGGTATGGCAGATGCCGCAGGACGTCGTGAAGAGCTGGCGACCGGCCGCGATATCGCCCTTTCGCACGGCTTCGGGCTTCAGCATGGCCTCATACTTGGCCTTGGTCTTCGCGAAGTCTGCCTTGGTCGCATTGACCACGCCCACGACGGCGGCGAGCTGGCCATCGAGATCTTGGTCACCGAGGGATTTCAGCTGACGCACCACGAGCGGCGAAAGCAGCGCTTTGTCGGCCTTGCCCGCGGCCACGGCGGCGAGCAGCGCCTTGCCGCCCGCGGCATTGCTGGCGAGCGCCGCGACGGCGTCGTTGAGCTGCTCCGGCGAGAACACGCCGAAGCGACCGAGGAGCACCGCCGGCGAATCCGCGTCGCCCACGGTGGCGAGCGCCTGGATGAGCGCGCGACGGAAGGACGGCGTGGCCTGTTCGGCGAAGACGCGATGGATGACCGGAGCGGCGGCGCGATCGCGCGACGCGACGAGCACGGCCAGCGCACGCTGCCGGGCGGGCAAGGGGGCTTTGACGTCGGCGAGATGTCCGCGATAAAAAGCGCGGCTGGACTCGTCACCGGTGAGGGCGTCGAGCTCGTTCAGATTGGCGAGCAGGTCGGGCGACGCGCCCTGACGAAGGCCCGCGACGAGCGTGGGCCAGCCAGCCGGGGCGGCGAACGAGCCGGCCTGGCGGACGCCTTCGACCACGCGGCTCACGAGGGTCGCGCGACGCGCGACGTCGGTCTCGCGGGCGGCGATGGCGAGCACCTGGGCGCGGGCGCCGGCATCGCTGGCAAGACGGCGATAGATGAAGTCGGTCGTCTGCGGATGGCGGCTGACGGCCGCAAGGGCGAGACCGCGCTCGGCGTCGGCGCCGACAAGGGGCTCGATGCCATACCAGAGCAGCAGCGGGATGTTATGATCCTTGGCATCTTCGGCGCGGGCCAGGAGCGGCTCGGCGATGGCGGCGCGCTGGGCGAGCGGGAGATAGGAAAGCGCGGAAGCGAGTTCGCGACGGACCTGCGGGGAGGCCTCGGTCTTCGCGAGGGCGGCGAGGGCTGGGACACCAGCGGTCCACTGCTGGGCGATCAGACGCACGGCCCAGCCGCGCACGGCAGGAGCGGCGTCCTTCAGCGCACCGGCGAGGAGCGCGTCATCGAGCGAACCACTGCTCTGCAACGCCCAAAGCGCGCGGAGGCGACGGGAGGCGGGGCCGGGCTCCTTGAGGGCCGCGACGAGGAGCTGACGGGCGGCGCCTTCGACGGGACCGCGCTCGGCGAGGAGTTTGCGGGCTTGGCGGACGAAGTATTCATTGGCGTCGTCGAGCGTGGCGCCGGCGAGCTCGTGAGAGGTCCAGCGCGTCATATCGCCCGCACGAGAGGCCGGGTTGCCGAAGCTGACGCGATAGATGCGTCCGTTGGAGCGATCCCAGATCTCCTGGGTGTTGTTGTGGCAGACTTGGACGTCGGACCAATCGCTCACGTAGAGAGCGCCATCCGGACCGACGCGTTGCGAAACCGGGATGAAGGTGGCGTCGTTACTGCGCAGGAAGTCGTTGCCGTGATGGCCGGCGAAACCGCTGCCTTCCGGCACGACCTGATCGGAGACGAGACGGTGACCGTGTAGGTTGCCGAAGATAAGCATGCCGCGGTAGGCTGCCGGGAAATTGTCGCCGTTATAGATGGCGAGGCCTGAGTGGGCGTGGCCGCCGCCCACGGCGTCGGTCGTCTCGGGGACCTTCAGGGGGTCGGGACGATGGACGCGGCCGCCGGCGTAGTGCGCGTGGTCGGCGATGGTCTTGATGTCGTCGTAGGTGAACGGATTGAAGTGCTGGCCGGCCTGACGCTGGTAACGGGCGCCGGGGAGGATGTGGTAAAGGTGCGGGATGACGCAGGCCGTGTTGAAGAACTCGCCGTGTGCGTCGTAATCGAGACCCCACGGATTGCTCGTGCCCTCGGCGAAGATCTCGAAGACGTGGCGCGTCGGGTGATAACGCCAGACGCCGGCGTTGATCTTCTTGCGCTCGGCTTCGGGCGCACCCGGCTTGCCGACGACGGAGTGCGTGAACACGCCGTGGTTACCGTAGAGCCAGCCGTCGGGACCCCAGACGAAGCTATTGAGCGTCTCGTGCGTGTCATGGAAGCCCCAGCCGTCGAGCAGCACAACCGGCTTGCCGGCCTTATCGTCGGCGTCCTTCGGGATGAAAAGGAACTCCGGGGCCGCGCCGACCCAGACGCCGCCGTGACCGACTTCGATGCCCGAGACGAGATTGAGACCTTCCTTGAAGACCGTGACCTTGGCGTAAGAGCCATCCTTCTTTACGTCCTCGAGGATCAGGATGCGGTCGGCGCCCTGCCCGTCCGGACGCTTCTTCGGATAGGCCATGCCTTCCACGACCCAGAGACGGCCGCGTTCGTCGAAGCACATCGCAATCGGCTGCACGACCTTGGGTTCGGCCGCGACGAGCGAGACCTGGAAGCCTTTCGGCAACGACATCGTCTTCAGCGCATCGGTCGGGCTCTGGCCGGTCTTGTAGGCGCCCGGGGCGACGCGGACGGCGGGACCGGGGGGCAACGCCGGGGCGGCGACGCAAGCGGATGCGAAAAGGAGTGCGAGGAATCGCATGGCGGGGTGAGCAGACGATTAAGGCGGAAGAGCACTTAAGGAAGCCGAAATCGTGATACCTAAACGCCGTTCCTTGGGTAACTTCGCCCCTTTCAGATTGGCAACCTTTCGGGGCGAGGTATGTCCTAAGGCCAACCCCATGAAGAACCCCCTCGCCCTCCTCGCCCTCCTCGCCGCGTTCAGCCAAGCCGCCGTCGCCCAGGAAGTGAAGCTCGTCGAACAGAAGGACAAGCAGCAGATCGACGTCCTCGTCGACGGTCAGCCCTTCACCTCCTACGTCTACTGGTCCAACCAGAAGAAGCCCCTGCTCTCCCCGCTGCGCACCTCGCAGGGCAACATCTTCACCCGCGGCTTCCCGCTCGAGAAGATCGCCGGTGAGCGCACCGACCACCCGCACCACATCGCCTC
>CAXNHL010000154.1:0-3798 GCA_964202105.1 Opitutales bacterium
CCATCCGCTGGAGGTCGACCTGATGGTACATCATGCCTTGGAGAAGCTGCTCGCGGCCTACCCTGCCGACCTGCGCATGCAGATCTTCTCGACCTTACGTAGTCGGGAGTATCGCCCTGACCTCGAAGTGCAGTCCGTCTACCTCGTCAACTACCCCGGCCAGGTGAAGGTCGAGCGACGGGAGGTCGCCGCGGAGGTGGCGCCCCGCCCCGCCCCGCTGAGCGTGAAAAATCAATTCGCCTATATCGCGGCGGCGGTCGGCATCCTTGCTTTCCTCGGCTGGGCCTCGACCAGCCTGGTCGAATACCGCGACCTAGGTGAGCAGAAACTTTCCAACCTCCGCGGCACTCGCGTCGAAGACCTCAGGGTCGACGATAAATCCTTGGTCGGCTTCGTGCGTATCGTCGAAACCGACATCGCGAAGCAGCCGGAATCGGTAATTATCCTGACCTTGCGCAAGGGGAACAAGTGGCCGGATGACGTGACCCCGCTTCCGCCCGATAGTAAGGGCTACACGCCCGCTTACCGGGCGGCCTTCCGCGCCGCCATCGAAGTACGGGAGTTGACGGTCGTCCTGCGAGATGACCAAGGCGTCCAGACTATCAGCAAGGTTTCCATCCAGGAATTCTTCGTGGACGACAAACAGGAGATAACCGTGCGGATACCTTTCGGCACGAAGGTCGTGCGCGACCTGATCCTGCGTCCGTAAGCCCCGCGGAAGAGTTACTTCTGTGCGATGAGCTGCAGCTCCTGAATCGCCCAAGGCTGATTCTTGGTGGTGTCGGTCAAGGTGACCTTCACGAACTTGGTGTCCTTGGCGCCGAAGTAGGCTTCGGAGAGTTTGTAGAGCCCGTGGCTGGTACCGAGCGGGAACCACTTCTTTCCGTCGAGCGAACCCTCGACCTTGAAGTTCTTGGGGAAAGCGCTCGGACGACCCGCGTTATCGAGCCGGACACCGGCGACCTTCTGCAGGGCCGGGAGTTCGACCTGATACCACATGCCCTTCTTCTGCTGGTCCTTGGTCTCCCAGCGGGTCTTGCCGTCGCCATCGCAACCGTCCTGGGCGGTGGCCGCGGTATCGCTGGCGGTGACCTTCCAATCCTTGGCGGCCTTGACGATGGGCGGCAACGAAGCCTGCAGCGTCTCGTGCGTCCACGGCGCGGTGACGCCCTTCACTTCCTCGCGGATGCGGGCGACGTCCTTGGGGAAGACCAGGGCGCCCTTGTTACCGAAGGAATTACGGACGTAGGACGCGACCGCCGCGATCCACTCGTCGTCATTCATGGGCATCGGCACCATCTGGGCGTCGTAAGTCTTGCCGCCGATGGGGCCAGCCATGCCGTTGAGGAGCACGCGGACGATGCCGTCGCGATGTCCGCTCACGGTAGGCGAATTGCCGAAAGGAGGCGCGATCGTCATGCCGGGCTTGGGCCCATCGACGGCCATCCCCTTACCATCATAACCATGGCAGGCGAAGCAGAGCTCGCGGTAGATGGTCTGTCCCTTCACGAGGAGCTTGTTCTCGTCGCCGGTATACTCACGACCACCGATCTGGTCGGTACCGGTGAGGACCATGGCGCCGAGTTCCTTCACACCTTTGGAGGAGGAGGCGAGCAAGGCCTTCTGCTGGAACTTGGCGAAGTCCGGCCAGGCCTTGACCTCGTTCGAGCCGAGGACCTTGGCGGTCATGATCGTCTGCAGGACGACGTTGGCATCAGGGTCGGTGCCGAGCTGAGCAAAGTCGGCGATCAGCGACTTATCACCAGCGCGGATGAGCGATTCGCCGGCACGCAGTCCCTGGCGACGGAGGTCAGGGTTCTTGTCCGCCAGGAAGGCGCGCACGGTCTTGGCTTCGAGGGCGCCAAGGCCTTCGAGCGTCCAGAGCGCATGGATGCGTCCGAGGGACTGCTTGCCGCCGAGCGCGAGCTCGGTGAGCGCGGACACGACCGACTTGTCGCCCTTGAGGACGAGGAGCTTCTGCGCGGTATCGCGCCACCAGCCGTTCGGATGCGAGAGATGCGCGACGAGCTGGGCCGGGGTCTCGTCGAGCATGCGCGGCTGAGGGCCGGGCTTGAAGTCCTTATGGACGAGACGCCAGACGCGGCCATACCCGTATACCTTATCGAGGCCATACTGCTGGACGACCTTACGGAGATAGCTGCCTTCCTTGACCCAGTTACCCTCCTGGATGATGCCGCGATACATGTCGACGAGGTAAAGGCAGCCGTCCGGGCCGTTCACCATGTTCACGATGCGGAAGTTCGGATCGCTGGAGCGGATGAACTCCGACTTGGCGTAAGGGTTCTCGAGACGCGTGATGCCATCGACGACCGAGACTTTGGCGCGACGGATGAGTCGGCCGACGGGCTCGGAAATCAGGACGTCACCCCGGAGGTCGGCCGGCAGGCGATCGCCACGCACGACTTCCTGACCGCACGCGGCGGTGAAGTGGTTCAGGGTCTTGTCCGGACGCGTGCGACCCGCGCCGCCTTGGTGGTCGGCGAGGCCGACCTTCGGCCAGACCTGCATGAAGTCCTCAGGGAACTGGCCTTTGACATCGTAGGCTCCGTAAAGAATCGGGGTCTGGAAATGCCAGAGGCCTTTCTCGCCGCCGGCATTGGACCACCAGACCTTGCCCTGGTCATCCTGGGCGAGGCCCCACTGGCCACCGCCGCTGGGAATGCTTTCCTTGAGGGGTTCCTTGGTGCCGTTCCAGCGCAGACGATAGGCGTTATAGGTCTGGTACATCCAGTTATCCATCGTCCAGATCAGGCCGCTCTGCTGGTGCTCGAGATTACCGCTCTTCGGTCCACCGACGAACCAGGGCTCCTTGGTGTCGGCGATGCCGTCGCCGTTGGTGTCGCGGTAGACGAAGATGTCGAGGGTGTCGGTCTCGTTGATGAGCACGCGGTCATCGAGCGGTAGGACCATGCGCGGCAGGACCATCTTGTCACGGAAGAGGACATGCTTGTCGAACTTGCCGTCGCCTTTGGTGCTTTCGTGACGCGAGACGACGCCGATCGGGTCGTGCTCGTTCTTGCCGTCGATGTCCTGCATGTAGGTGCGGAGCTCGGCGATGTACATGCGGCCGTTGCCGTCGAAGGTCAGATTGGCAGGCTCCCGGATGCCGTCGCGTTCGCTGAGCACGAGCTCGAGGCGATAGCCTTCCGGCAGTTCGATGGTCTTGAGCTCGTCTTCGGGCGAGAGCGCCTTGACCGGCGGTTGCGGGGTGAAGTCCGGCTCATAGGGCTTCTCGTCGGCGGCGTAGGCAGCCACGAGGGTGAGCGCAGACAAATAGACGGCGGATCGCATGGGGGTATGACTCCTAAATCCCCTGATTGTTCGGTCCTTTCAAGCCGTATCCCCTGCCCGCCCTTAAAAGGCCTTTGCCACGGGCTCATGACTGGGCTTTCTCGGTCTCATGCGTCCCCTGCTGCTGACCCTGCTGACGGCCCTCACCCTCGCTGCCCACGCCGCCCCGAAGCCGAACATCGTCATCATCCTGGCCGACGATCTCGGTTACGGTGACCTCGGTTGCTACGGCCATCCGACCATCAAGACGCCGAACCTGGATCGCATGGCCGCCGAAGGCCTGCGCTTCACGCAGTTCTATTCCGCCGCCGAAGTCTGTACCCCGAGCCGCGCCGCCCTCATGACGGGTCGCTATCCCGTCCGCTCCGGCATGGCCCACAACCAATACCGCGTTCTGCGCGCTGTCTCCACCGGTGGCCTGCCCGCCTCTGAGGTCACCCTCGCCGAAACGCTGAAGTCCGCTGGCTACGCCACCGGCATCATCGG
>CAXNHL010000155.1:0-3765 GCA_964202105.1 Opitutales bacterium
CGCATGGAAACACTCGTTCCCTTCCCGAACACGATAGTTAAGCATGCAGCCGCCGATGGTAGTGCACCCCCGCTGGTGTGCGAGAGTAGGTCATCGCCAGGTTTACGGACCCCGGTCTCCGCAAGGAGATCGGGGTCCCCTCATTTACGGAGGTCGCGGCCGGCCAGGGCGGCCCGCCATGCCGAGGCCCTCGGTCCGCCTCAGGCGCAGCAATCCGGCGCCCCGAGCGCGATGTCCGGCAACGCCATCCAGCGATGCGCGATGTCGCGCATGATCAGGGCGTGGTCGAATTGGATGCTGCCGGCCGGGAAGACGGACCGGTCGTCGAAGAAAGACGAGGTCACGGCTTCGACCCGCAATGGCCTGACGGTCCATCGGTCCGTCACGAGCTCAAGCCCGTCGGCCCGGGCTCCGCCTTGGTTGGCGGAATAGCCCACGCTGCCGGCGGCGAAGAAGGCGGAGCTATCCCCCACGGACGCGAAGCATGATCCGCTGGGCAGGGCATCGGTCTCTTGCCCGACGACTTCCACCGACGTGCGCCCGTCCTTGGCCTGCATGCGCAAGCGGATGCTTCCGGCGGCGTCATCGACGTGGAAGTTCGCGGCGAGTTGTTCCCCCGGGAAGAGGCGTCCGCCGGCGAGCTGGTTGAGGCGCGATCCGGTGTGCCGACGCGGGACGAAGACGCCTTCGCGCCGCTCGCCGCCTTCCTCCCACTCGACGGCGATGCGGTGGGCCGCGTTCTCGCTGCTCAGTCCGCACCAAGCCGGCCAGCCGGTCGGGCGGATGGCCTCGAGCCGGATCAGGCAGATGCCTACCAAGGCGTATCCGGCGTGCCGCTTCGGCTTGAACGGCGCCGGGAGCAGACGACGGACGATCTCGGGGTCGGCCCGGAAGTTCACCAGCATTCGCCGCCGGATGACGCCTTGGAGCTCCGGGGGTCGCATGGTATCAGCCGCGGCCGGCCAGCTCGCCTAGCGTGACGCCACCGCCCGCGAGTTCGCGGAGCCGGGCTTCGACCAGCGTATGTTCCCGCGCGGCCGGATCGGCCGAAAGGTCGAGGTCGCCGGCCCGCCCCGTGGCGTGTTCGTCGACGACGATCCAGAATTGCCCGATGCTCATCGCTTCGAGCGGCCGGGCCGGCTTGTGGCCGCCCGTGCGGGACTCCAGCGCCAGCAGGCCCGTCTCGCGGAGCATCTGCAGGCAGCCCTCGGCGACCGAAGCCGGCACGCGCGCGCTCACGCCGATGTCTTCGGCCGTCGGCCCGGTCCGGCCCGCGCGGTAGCGCCGCAGGGTCTCGGCCACGCAGAGGAAAGCCAGCGTCCGCCTGGCCCGATGGCTCAAGGCCTCCCAGGACTTATGCCGGGCGAGCGTGCGACGGTTCTGGAAGGCGTAGGCGACCTGTCCGCCGATGAGCACGAAGAGCCAGCTGAGGTAGATGCCGAACATCAGGACGAGCACGATGCTGAGCTCGCCGTAGAGGCTCTGCAGTTCCGTCACCTTGCCGACGTAGAGCGCGGCCAGGCGGTGGTTGCCGACGACGAGCACGGCGATCGCGAGGCCGCCGACGAGCGCCGCGCTCCAGCGCACGCGCGCGTTGGGCATCATGCGGTTGAACGCCGCGAACGCGAGCGTCAGCAGCGTCAGCGAGATGAAGAGCGGTCCGCCGCCGCTGAAGAAGCCGGTGATCTGCTCGCCGCCGGGCAGCTTGTGGAACCAGCTGCCCAGCCACGTCGCGCCCGCGCCGAGCGAGGCCGCGAGCGAGGCCGCCGACAGCATCGTGAGCGTCGTCGCGCCGACCAGGAAGAAGAGCACGAGGAAGAGCAGGTAGTTCGCGAAACGGTCCCGCCAGCTGCGGCCGAAACGCACGCCCCAGATGCCGTTGAGCGCGTCTTCCACGCGGCTCAGCATGAGCACCGCGAGGCCGAGGATGAGGAGCAATCCGATCACGCCCGCTTCGCCGCTCGCCGCGGTCTGCAGCAGCCGGTCGACGAGCGCATCGAGGTCTTTGTTGATCTCGCGCAGCGTCGCATGGTGGTCCGACGTCGACGCCTTCGCCACGATCTGCGGCGCGGCGTATTCCACCGCGGCGACGATCGCGCGCTTCGCCGGATTATCCTCCGGGGCGCCGGAGCGCGACAGGATGAAGCCGGACACCGTGAGCGCGAGGCCGAGCAGCGGCCCCAATGACATCAGCGTGTAGTAGGTGAGCGCCGCCGACTGTTGCGGCAGCCGATGCGCGATGATGCCGTGCCACGTCGTCGCGAGCACGCGCCAGAGCGACTTCACCGCGCCGCGTCCGCCGCGCTCCGCGAGCGCTTCCGGTGACCAGCTGGCTTCCAGGAAACCGGCCGGAGACGTGGTCGGGGGAACGGGATCGGCCGAAGACATGGCCAGATGGTGGGGTGGGGTAGGGCGCCGGGCAATCTCCGGCCGTGAGCAAGACCAACAAGTGGCGGTTGCCCGCGGCTCCGGACCCCGATTTTGTTGAGGCATTCACCCTAAAGCCGCTCTCTCATCAAAAATCCGTCAAAAACCCTGATTGTGAATAAAGTTTTTTACCTAAGTGCACGAATGACAGTGGCTTGCGTAAAATCACTACATCTAGTGGTGAAATAAATTTGCAGCCACTACATCTAGTATTTTACTGCCAGACATACCAATCACCTAGCGGCCTTCCCGGCCCCTAACTGAGCCCTTTTCCCCACTCTCCACCATGGAATCCATCACCATCAAAGTAGGTCAGAAAACCTTCATCCTCGATAAGACGAAGGCCGAAGAAGCCTTCGCCAACAAGCGCGTCATCAACGGCCGCGAATCGATGTTCTTCAACATCCTCCCGCTGAAGTACCAGTGGGCGTACGATCTCTATCGCACGATGAAGAACAACCACTGGGAGCCGGAGGATATCCCGATGCAGAAGGACTGCGAACAGTGGCGCGACCAGACCGGTCAGATCACCGAGATCGACCGCTGGATCGTCAAGATGGCCATCGGTTATTTCTCCGCCGCCGAAGGCATCGTCGGCGACAACATCATCCACGTCGTCCGCGAGGTCGTCACCGCCCCCGAGCTCAAGCTCGTCCTGGGCCGCCACGCGCACGAGGAGAACATCCATGCCGACTCGCTCGTCTACATGATCTCCTCGCTCGGCATCAACCCGCACGAGTGCGAGGCGATGTTCGAGGACATCCCGACGATCGCCAAGAAGGCCGCCTTCGTCGTCAACAACTCCCGCGCGCTGCGCCGCAAGCTCGACCTCACCAAGCTCGAGGACAAGCAGGCCCTCGCCCACAACATCTTCCTCTTCGGCCAGTGCATGGAAGGCACCCAGTTCTACGGCCTCTTCGGCATGGTGCTCTCCCTCGCCCGCCAGAACAAGTTCCCGGGCATCGGCCAGATGTTCCGTTACACCCTGCGCGACGAGTCCAACCACATCGATCTCTTCCGCAACCTGCTCTCCGAGCTGGTGAAGGAGAACCCCGACATCTGGACGCCGGCCTTCAAGGAAGAACTCCGTCAGCTCATGGCCACCGCCGTGTCGCTCGAGAAGGACTTCATCCGCGACTGCCTGCCCGTCAACGCCCTCGGCCTCTCCTCCAAGGAGTTCGAGCAGTATATCGACTTCATCGCCGACCGTCGCCTGCGTAACTGCGGCCTCGATCCGCTCGTCGCCGAGACGAGCAACCCTTTCCCCTGGTTGTCCGAGATGATGGACCTCAAGAAGGAGCAGAACTTCTTCGAAGGCCGCGTCACGGAATACCAGAA